>JACPQR010000113.1 GCA_016190375.1 Deltaproteobacteria bacterium | reverse complement strand
GGGTCCACGCCTGCTGCTGCGGGCCCCCGCCCTGACCGAACTTCAGGCCGACCGCCACCAGCGTGCCGTCCCGCCGGCTCCCCTGGGGTGCGATCGCGTCGGCGCCCATCTCGCACAGCCGATCGCGGATCTGGTCCTGGCAAGCCTCGGCGTCGCCCTCGCTCTCCGGGGTGCAGGTCGCCTCTCCGATCGCGAAGGCAGGGGTCGAGGCGGGGCCTCGGACCATCTGGAGCTGGCAGCCCAGCTCGCGCGGCGGCTGCGCCGGCCCGTACAGCCTCGACTGCGCCACGATCGAGGTACAGCTCGAGAGCACCGCGACGATCGGGAGCACGAGGAGTCGGCTTCTCATCTGGGCCTCCGCTTCTCGGACGTGCGACGTGCCTACTGAACCGTGCCTGGAGCCGGCTGCTGCGGCTGCTGCTGCCACTGCTGGTTCGGATCCTGGGGCGGCGTCTGCTGCCACTGCTGCTGCTGGGGCTGCTGCCACTGCTGCTGCGGCTGCTGCTGCTGCTGCTGGGGCTGCTGCCACTGCTGCTGCTGCTGCTGCTGCTGGGGCTGCTGCCACTGCTGGCCTTGCTGGCCCTGCTGCTCACCCCACTGCTGCTGCTGCTGGAACTGCCGGTTCTCTCGCTGGTCCTCGCGCTGCTCCTGCCCGGCCTGCTCCTCCTCCTCGCGCGTGTACACGCGGAAGAGGCCGTAGAACCGGAAGTTGAGCGTCAGCGCCGTGTACATCGAGATCGTCAGGTAGCTCGTGTCGGAGTAGCGGGCGACCGTCCCTGGATAGCCATCGTCGGCATCGGTCTCGAAGGTGCTCGTCGCGGCCGATGAGATGTGCAGGCCGAAGATCTCGGCGCCGATCGAGAAGTTGTTGGAGAAGTTGTACTCGACTCCGATTGCCAGCCGGCCGCCGATCGGGCTCGAGAGGTCGGACAGCGCGATCATGTCGTCATCGACCGAGTCGTCGTCGTCGTATGACGCGAAGTACTTGAAGAACCCAAGGGTCATGAGCGGCGAGATGGCCGCTCGCCGCGGCTCTGCGAAGAAGTACTTGATCCCCACCTCCGCTCCGAAGGCGGAGAAGCTCTGGTCGCCGGTGCTCTCGTCGCCGGTGCAGCCGTCGTCCTCCGGGTCGTTGCCGCTAGAGGCCGCGGTGCACGACCAGCTCGTGTTCAGGTAGTCGAGCTGGAGGTAGACGCCGAACTTCTTCGAGAACGCCAGGAGGAAGTAGGCGTCGAGGGCGCTGTGAGAGTTCGGCACGTACGCCACGCCGTTCCCGGCCGTCTGGACGGCGCCCAGGTACGTCGGGTTGTACAACCGCAGCCAGGTCCAGCGGGTGCCCATGCCCAGGCTCAGCTCGGCGGAGGCCGTGCTCGCCAGCACCGTGGTCAACAGGAAAGCCACTACCGCGATCCGCGTCTTCATGTGTTCTCCCTCGGGAATTCCGGAGTCCAGGCCAATCGGCTGGGCCAGGGTCACAGCGCGCTCGCGCACACGCCCCCTCCGCGAGGCGAGCGATTCGGCACAAGCCGGCCTACCCTACGCCGCCTCGTCCAAAAGCTTCCTTCCCATGCCTTGGGACCCGGGATTAGCAAAAACGGCGTGGCTTTTTCAAGGGGAAGATCGCGCCCCTGGGCCGTACTACGGTGGCCAGCCGGGCACGGGCTCGGTGCGACCAGGCGCGGCTGCCGCCCGGGTCATCCCCCTGGTATCATTTCGAGGCCTTTTCTGGGGTCTGACCCCCGATGCGCCAGGGCAGGCCCCGGGCTTTTCGTGCGGAGGTGACAAGTGGTTCCTGGCTTTCTTCGCGTTTCCTCCATCTACCTGAGCGTCCTCTGGCTTGCGGCCTTCCTCATTGGCTGCCCGTCGGGCGGCCGCCGAGTGGGCGACGACGACTCGTCCGACGGCGACTCGGACACGGACTCGGACACCGACACGGATTCGGACACGGATTCGGACTCGGACACGGACTCGGATTCGGACACGGACTCGGACTCGGACACCGACGGCGACGGCGACGTGGACCCGTGCCCGGGCGACGAGTGCTGCGAGGACAAGCCCTGCGACGGCGATGAGGTCTGCGACCTCGACACCGGCACCTGCGAGCCCGACGATCCTTGCGGCGGCGACGAGTGCTGCGGCGAGCGTCCCTGCGACCGCGGCTTCCGCTGCGACGACGGCACGTGCCTGGACCTCAGCACGGTCGGGGACTCCTGCGACCGGAACGCCGACTGCGAAGGCCCGCAGGCCGAGTGCCTGCTGGACGAGGACGGATGGTCCGAGGGCTACTGCACGCAATCGTGCGACCCGGACGCGCAGGACTGTCCGGACGACGGGCTCTGCCTCGGGGAAGGCCTCTGCCTCGACGGCTGCACCGACGACGGCGACTGCCGGGCCGGCTTCGCCTGCGGAGGGCACCGCGCGAGCGGCGATCTGCCCCTCGTCTGCTTCCCCGAATGCGTGGGGAACCTCGGGTGCGGCAACGGCTACTACTGCGAGACCGACGGGCAATGCGAGGTCTCCGGTGGCAACAACACGGTCTGGAGCCGCTGCCCGAGCGACGACGACTGCGACGGCGTGTGCCTGACGGTCGACGACTTCGGGGGGGGAAACGCGCCCGACGGCTTCGAGCGCGCCTGCACGGAGCGGTGCACGGAGGAGGACGATCCCGGCTGCCCGCCCAACACGCACTGCGTCAATGCTTCGTACGATCCACTGAACCCCAACGACCCGAACGCCATCTGGCTGTGCCTGCACGACTGCACGGTCCAGAACGAGGCGGTGCAGTGCGGCCTGACCAACGATCGCTGCGGGCAGATGGACGCCGCTGACAGCGATCTCGAGTGCTGGTGGTAGAAGCACGCCACCGGAGCGAGGTCGCGGCTGAACGTGCGTGAAGAGCCACCGACCGGAGGTGGCCGGCGGAGCGGCGGCGCGCTCGGCTGGGTGATCGTGCTCGCCGTCCTGGGCGGCCTTTCGGTCCTCGCCTGGCTGGCCATCGACCGGGGCCTGCCTTCGGCCTGGATCCTCGCCCCCCTTGCCGTCGCGCTCCTGGCAGTCGAGGTCGTGATCTCCCGCTGGCGGCCCTCCGCGACGACGCGCGCGGTGCTGGCCGTGCTCTTCGTCACGCTCGCCGGCACGGTTGCCTGGCAGCTCGGCGCCGGGACGCGTCCGCTCGACTGGCGTCCGTTCGATTCCGGCGCGGGGCCCGGAGAGCCGGGCCCCCTCGCGGGGACGCCGGTGATGCAGCCGGCCGTGCCTGCGACGCCCGGCGGCACTTCCGCTCCGATCCCGACGGCGCCTCCTGGAGCACCTCCACGCGCCCAGCCGATCGCGCCGCCTGCGAGCGGCCCGTACGACTGCTCGCAGGTCGTTCGCGCCGACGCCGACATCGATGCGATCCGGTCGGCGTTTGGCGCGACGAACTGGCGGGCGAGCATGGTCGAGGTCCTCGACCGGCGCTACCCGGACGGAGCGTGGATCGTCAGGCAGCTCCGCGACCAGAGCTTCTTCGACCGCTGGTTCGTCATGGGACGCGGCGACTGGGCGGCCGCGATGACCGAGCTCGGGACGGCCGTCCACGAGAGCGCGCACATCGTCGGTCTCTTGCAGCGCCGGGGCTTCACGCACGTGCTGGCGCTCGGGGAGCGCGAGCGGCTGTCCTTCCCCATCCCCAGGACCTTTCACCGCGCCGAGATCCTCGACGACCTGCCCGCGGAGGTCCGCCGGCTTTCCTACTCGAGCACCTACCTCGAGGGGCAGAGCGGCGCGCAGGGCTTCGAGATGGTCCTCGACGAGCTCAACGCGTACACGCATTCGCTGTACGTCGCGACCGCGGTCGCCCGGGAGCTGCCGGGCAACATGAGGCAGTCGGGGCGCGACGGGCTCCTCGCGTTCCTGGTCTTCACGCAGACGTACCTCAGGGTCGCGCGCGTGCAGCATCCCGCCGCACACGAGGCGATCAAGAATGGCGAGATCGGCCGCGCGACCGTGCAGCTCTACGACCGCGCCGAGTGCGCGCTGGCGCTCTCCGCACCGCACCAGAACATCGGCATCGACGACGAGATGCTCCGCGGCGTGCTGCGCGGCATGAGCGACGAGGTCGCGGCTCTGCGGCGGTAGCGCTGCTCCGGGGTTGACCGTTGCGGGCGGCTCGGGTTAGTCCCTCTCGAGGAGGCTTCGATGCGCAACTGGTTCCTTCTTGGCTTCTTGGTGCTGGCAGTGGGCCTTGGGTGCGGAAGCAGGCCGCCGCACGGCGACGACGATGACGACGACGACAACGCCGACGGCGACGCCGATTCCGACGCCGATTCCGACTCCGACGCGGACACGGACACGGACGCGGACACGGACATGGACGCGGACACGGACATGGACGCGGACACGGACATGGACGCGGACACGGACGCGGACACCGACACGGACGCCGACGGCGACGCGGATGTCTCGACGGTCGGCGACGCCTGCGTCTCGGACAACGCGTGCGAGGGTACGGACGCCGAGTGTCTCACGGAGGCAGATACCGGCTGGCAGGATGGATACTGCGTAGCCGGTTGCGCAGCCGACGACTGCCCCGAGGGAGCAGTCTGCTGGGACGATCTCGAGGTGTGCCTCGACGCGTGCAACGGCGATGGAGACTGCAGGTCGGGCTACGTTTGTGGGGGATACCTGTTCGGTGGGGCGATCCCCGACGGGTGCGTCATGGAGTGCGAGGGGAACATTCCCTGCGGCAACGGCTACTTCTGTGACGGCGGTCGCTGTCAGCCGTCGGGCGGCAACCGCGGCGTCTGGGAGGCCTGCACCGACGACGAGTGCGAGGGGTTCTGCCTCGTCGAGGCAGACTTCGGAGCGGCGGCGCCTGACGGCTTCACGAGCGTCTGCACCGAGAGATGCGACCCTGCGAACGACACCTGTCCGGCCGGGAGTCGTTGCGCCGAGGCCGGCGTGGGCCTCTGCTTCCCCGAGTGCGACTCGGAGGGCGACTGCCCGGCCGCGTGGGATACCTGTGTCGACCCCGACGGCGGCGGTCAGACGGTCTGCGCGTTCTGATCAGCGCGCTGCGCCGAGCCGCGGGGTGCGGCGGCGTTCCGCGGTGATGACCGCGTCCTCGCGGCCGGGGTAGGAGCCGCGGCCGCGGCGGCGGCGGCGGCGGCGGGTGCGAACGTACTTCTCGCCGTGGCGGACGAGGGCCTCGGCGACGCCGACGCGGGTCGTCTTCTCGATGCCCTCGAGGCCGGGGGAGCTGTTGACCTCGAGGATCTTGGGGCCGCTCGGGGTCTCGAGGATGTCGACGCCGGCGACCTCGAGGCCGATGACCTTCGTCGCGGCGATGGCCGCGCGAGCGTAGGCTGGCTCGAGGTCGATCGGCTGGCCCTCGCCGCCGCGGTGGAGGTTCGAGCGGAACTCGCCCGGAGCGGGCGTGCGGCGCATGGCCGCGACGACGCGGCCGCCGATCACGATCACGCGGACGTCGCGACCCCTCGAGGACGCGATGTACTGCTGGATCAGGATGGCGTGGCCCATGCCCCAGAGCGTCTCGACGAGGGACTCCAGGCCCTTGCGGGTCTCCGCGATCATCACGCCGACGCCGTGCGTGCCCTGGGGCATCTTGATGATGCAGGGCGGCCCGCCCACGAGGTGAAGGGCGTGCTCGAGCTGGGTCGGGCTGCGGGCGCAGACCGTCGTCGGGACGTCGATGTCGCGCTTCGTCAGGAGCTGGAGCGACCGCAGCTTGTCGCGCGAGCGGGCGATGGCGATGGCGTTGTTCAGGACCGGGATGCCCATCATGTCGAACTGGCGGACGAGCGCCAGGCCGTACGGCGTGATCGACACGCCGATCCGCGGGATCACGAGGTCGATGCCCTCCATGGACTCGCCGCGGTAGTACAGGGACGGCCGGTGGCGCGAGATGACGGGGTAGAACTCGAGCGGGTCCGCGACGAGGACGTCGTGGGAGCGACGGCGCGCGGCGCGGATGATTCGGCGCGTCGAGTAGAAGCTCTTGCGCCTCGAGAGGATCAGGATTCTCACGGGTCGCTCGGGGGTGAAACAGCGTAGGAGGGCGCGGGCGGAGTGGTCAAGGAGGGACCCATGCGGGCCGCCCTTCCCAGCCAGGCGAAGCGCAAGAGGGTCCTTCCCAGCGCTATCGCCTGGTGGATCAGCACGAGGACGATCGCCGCGGCGCCCGGGCGGCCCCCGAGATCGGTGGCGGCGGCGGCGCCCGCCAGCGTGACGGCCGAGGCGGCGATGAGGACGAGCACGTACGGACCCGCGCAGCGGATCGGGTGCCTCACCGCCCAGCGAGCCGCGGCGATGAAGACCCGGACGGGCCCGGTCGCGCCCCGCACCAGCATGGCCTGGGCGACGTCGAGCGAGGCCGCGAAGATCGCGGCGAGGAGCAGCGCCGGCGCGAAGGCGGCGGCGCGCAGGCTCCACCGGGACGCGGCGGAGGGCCAGTCGCGCGAAAAGCTCTCGGCCAGGCTCTGGAGCGCGATTCCGGTCGCCGCGGCGAGGCCCAGCGCGACGATGAGGGCGATCCGCTGCGCCATGAGCTTCGACCAGAGCGTCCGGATGAGCTCGAACAGGCGGCCGGCACCGACGTCCGCGCCCCGGACGTGGGCGTCGAGCAGCGCGGCCGTGCCGACCGGCGAGATCAGCACGAAGACCGCGAGGAAGAACGCGCTGGACCGCAGCGCGCCCAGGAGCGCGGGGAGGTTGCCCATCACGAGGTCCGCAGCGACCGCACCGCCGTGGCGCCAGAGGGCGAGATCGCCGTCGGGGCGCGCGCCGAGCAGGGCATCGACGAGGAGCCCGAGCGGAAGGACGACGGCGAACGCCGCGACGGTGACGGCGAGGTGGACCGCGAGGACCGTCCTCCAGGTTTTCATGGACCGAGCACCTGCAGGACCGTCTGGGCCAGGTACATCAGGCGGAGCCAGAGGCGGCTCGTCCCGCCGGCCGAGCCCGGGGCGGCGCGAGATCCATCGAGGAGATTCTCGTCGAGCGGCAGCGCGAGCCCGGGGTCCGCGATCGCACCGGTCGCGGGGTGGGGCCCGACGAGCTCGATGCGCTTCCAGCGCTCGTGACCGTCCCAGGTGACACGACGGCGCGAGCCGTTCGCGAACAGGACGTCCACGGCGACCGGCGAGCGAACCTCGCCGTCGCGCGTGACGAGGACCGTCGTGCGGTAACGAGGCGGCCTGGCGGGGCGGGGCTCGCCCGCGAGCTCGCGCTTGCCGTGACGGCGGACGTAACCGGCGACCGTCATCACCCGCTCGCTCTCGACCGACGCGACGCGGACGTCGAAGCGGCCGGCGCGCAGGAGCACGGGCTCGACGAGCTCGCGGATCGGCGCGTCGCCGAGGTCCTCGCGCAGGATGGCAAGAAGATCCTGCGTCGCTGGGTGGCGCATCCGGGTGGTGCGCGCGTAGCGGCCGAGCGACGCGGACAGGCGGTCCTCGCCGACGCGGCCCGCGAGCGTTCGCATCAGGAGGTCCGTCCCGTAGTAGACGTGCGTCGCGTAGCTCATGAGCGAGCTGAAGTCGCTCGATCGCTGCGCAACGGGCTCGCGCGCGCCGCCGATCCGTCGCGCGATCCGGCTGAGCGTGCCGTAGCCCACTCGCAGCCCGAGAAAGTCGGCCGTCGAGGTCCGCTTACCGAACAGCTCGTCCATGATCCGGCCGGTCACGTACGTGTTGAGGCCCTCGTCGAGCCACGCCTCGTCCGGCTCGTTGGTCGCGACGAGGCCGTAGAACCACTGGTGGCCGAGCTCGTGGACGGCGACCTCCTCGTCGAAGTGGTTGCCGATCGACCCGAGGAAGCGGCTGCCGGTCGTGATCAGGGTCGGGTACTCCATGCCGCCAGCGCCAAGGGCGTCCTCGGGCGGCGAGACGACCGTGAGCACGGGGTAGGGGTATGGCCCGAGGAGCCGCTCGAAGCGGGGCAGCGCCCTCCGGATGGTGCGGAGCTGGCGCTCGACTTGACGGCTTTGTCCGGGTTGCGACAGCGAGCGCACCTTCACGCGGCCTGCACGGAACGTGCGCTCCTCGAAGCGCGGCGAGGCCGCCCAGGCGAAGTCGTGGACGTCGGCGGCGCGGTACACGACCACGTCTCGGTCGGAGCGGCGCTCCGCGGCGACCCGCTCGCCGGTCGCGCCGACGATCCAGCCGTGCGGGACATCGATCGTCACCTCGTAGGCGCCGAAGTCCGCGTAGTATTCGTGAGACGCATGGTAGGGGCGCGCGGCGAAGGTCCCGTCTGGCGAGAGGAGCGCGAGCTTCGGGAACCACTGGGCGACCATGTGGAAGTCGCCGGCGAAGCCCGTGCGCGCAAACGCCGTCGGCAGCCGCGCGGTGAACGCGATCTCCGCCTCGACCGACGCGCCGGGCTCCACGGGCCGGGGCAGGGGAACGTGGAGCAGCGTCTCGTCGAGGCGCGCGCGGTCGAGGAGCGACGTCCCGCGAACGTCCAGACCGGTCACGTCGATGGTTCCGTACTCTCCGAGGCGCGCCCCGCGCATCTCGCCGCGCGACTCGCGCATCCAGAGCGTCTCGTCGTTCGCGAAGGCGTTCAGGTACAGGTGGAACACGAGCTGGTCCACGGCCCGCGCCGAGCGGTTGACGAGCCGCACGGTCTCGACGCCCGTGACCGTGTGCGTCTCCGGATCGAGTCGGGCGCGGATCACGTAGTCGGCCGTGGAGTCGGCGGGCTCGGCACGGGCGGCCAGGGGTCCGAGCAAGAAGACCGAAAGGACGAGAGCGCGTCCCACCTGGGCCTCGTACCATGTCGGGGCCGGGTCGAGCCACCTGGCTCGTTCCGTCCGACGAAATGCGCGGTTGTGTCTGGAAGCCGCGGGATTCCGCGGGGTTGCGGGCCTAGTGCGTGTCCCCCATTGACTCGTCCGACGAAATGCGCGGTTGTGTCTGGAAGCTGCGTGATTCCGCTGGGTTGCGGGCCCGGTGCGTGTCCCCGATGAATCGGGTCGAGGTGCGGCGGGTGGCGCGGGCGCTGGGGCGGGTGGCGGCGCCGGGGACGGTGGTCGGGCTCGAGGGGGAGCTCGGGGCCGGCAAGACGTTCTTCGTCGAGGCGCTCGCGCGGGGGTTGGGAGTGCCGCGGAGCGTCGCGGTGACGAGCCCGACCTTCACGATCGTCCATGTCGTCCCGCGAGGTCGGCTCGTGCTGTACCACGTCGACCTGTACCGTCTCGACCGCGAGGCGGACCTGGGCGAGCTGGGGCTCGAGGAGATGCTCTACGGCGAGGGCGTGACGGCGATCGAGTGGTGGTCGCGGCTCGGCGCCGCGAGACCGGACGATGCGCTCGTCGTCCGCATCGAGGTGCGCGGGGCGCGGGAGCGGGAGCTCGAGGTCGAGGCGAGCGGCAAGATCGCCACGGAAGTCTGGCAGAGGTGGCGCAAGGCGACCGCCGCGATGGGACTTGTGCTAAAAGGCCCCGCTTGACATGCCGCGGCGCCAGGACCTTCGACGAATTCTCCTCCTAGGGTCCGGCCCGATCGTCATCGGCCAGGCCTGCGAGTTCGACTACTCGGGCACGCAGGCGGCGAAGGCGCTCCGCGAGGAGGGGTTCGACGTGATCCTCGTCAACTCCAACCCGGCGACGATCATGACGGACCCGGGGCTCGCCGCGCGGACGTACATCGAGC
The DNA here is from genome assembly GCA_016190375.1 of Deltaproteobacteria bacterium. Classification (GTDB taxonomy): domain Bacteria; phylum Myxococcota_A; class Polyangia; order JACPQR01; family JACPQR01; genus JACPQR01. The sequence continues at coordinate 25,265 of JACPQR010000113.1, read as the reverse complement.
CGCTCAGGCCCGAGGTCATCGAGGCGATCATCGCGCGCGAGAAGCCCGACGCGCTCCTCCCGACGCTCGGCGGGCAGACCGCGCTCAACCTCGCCGTGAGCCTGAACGCCGCCGGCGCGCTCGAGCGGCACTCGGTGGAGCTCCTCGGGGCGAGCGTCCGCTCGATCGAGACCGCCGAGGACCGGCAGGAGTTCAAGGCCGCGATGGAGCGGATCGGTGTCGAGACGCCCGGCTCGGGCCACGTCTCGTCGCTGGTCGAGGCCGAGGAGCTCGTGCGGACGATCGGCTTTCCCGCGATCATCCGGCCGTCGTTCACGCTCGGTGGAGCCGGCGGCAGCGTCGCCTACAACCGTGAGGAGCTCGCCACCGCCATCCACTGGGGGCTCAGGCAATCGCCGCGAGGGCAGGTGCTGGTCGAGCAGAGCCTCCTGGGCTGGAAGGAGTTCGAGCTCGAGGTGATGCGCGACGGCAACGACAACTTCGTCGTCGTCTGCACGATCGAGAACCTCGACCCGATGGGCATCCACACCGGCGACTCCATCACGGTAGCGCCGGCGATGACGCTCACCGACAAGGAGTACCAGCGCATGCGCGACGCGTCGCGCGCGATCATGCGAGAGATCGGGATCGCGTGCGGCGGCTCGAACATCCAGTTCGCCGTCGAGCCGTCGACCGGCCGGCAGATGGTCATCGAGATGAACCCCAGGGTGTCGCGGTCGAGCGCCCTCGCCTCGAAGGCCACGGGCTTCCCGATCGCCAAGGTGGCGGCGAAGCTCGCCGTGGGCTACACGCTCGACGAGATCCAGAACGACATCACGATGCAGACCGTCGTCGCCTTCGAGCCGGCGATCGACTACGTCGTCGTCAAGGTCCCGCGGTTCGCGTTCGAGAAGTTCCCGGGCGCGGATTCGAGGCTCACCACACAGATGAAGTCGGTCGGCGAGGTCATGGCGATCGGCAAGACGTTCAAGCAGGCGCTCGGCAAGGCCCTGCGCGCGCTGGAGAACGGCCGCGACGGACTGACGCCGCTGCGCGGAAAGAAGGACTACCGCGCCCTCAAGAACCGGTGGAGCATGCTCTCCGACGACGCGCTCGAGCAGCCGCCAGAGCCCTCGGACGAGTCGCTGCCGCCGGCGAGCGAGGCCGAGCTGCGCGAGGCGCTGGTGGAGCTGCTCCGATCGCCCGACGGGGATCGGATCTGGCACCTCGCGGACGCGATGCGCGCCGGCTTCTCGGTGGAGGAGCTCAACCGGATCACGGCGATCGACCCGTGGTTTCTGACCCAGCTTCGCGAGGTCGTGGAGCTCGAGCGGTCCATCGCCGCCGGCGGGATGCCGGGTGCCGACCTGCTCAGGCGCTGCAAGGAGGACGGCCTGTCCGACTCGCGGATCGCGACGCTGGTCGGGGCGACGCCGGAAGAGGTGAAGGCCCGCAGGAACGAGCTCGGCGTGCGTCCCGTCTACCATCGCGTGGACACCTGCGCCGCCGAGTTCGAGGCGCGGACGCCGTACCTGTACTCCACCTACGAGACGAGCTCCGAGTCCGCGCCGACCAGCGGCCGCAAGGTCCTGATCCTGGGCGGCGGTCCCAACCGCATCGGCCAGGGGATCGAGTTCGACTACTGCTGCGTGCACGCGGCGTTCGGGCTGCGCGAGCTGGGCATCGAGACCATCATGCTCAACTGCAACCCGGAGACGGTCTCGACGGACTACGACACGAGCGATCGGCTGTACTTCGAGCCGCTCACGTTCGAGGACGTGATGGCGGTCGTCGAGGAGGAGCGGCCGGAGGGAGTGATCGTCCAGTTCGGCGGCCAGACGCCGCTGAAGCTCGCGTTGCCCCTCGAGAAGGCCGGCGTGAGGATCCTCGGGACGAGCGCCGACGCGATCGACCGCGCCGAGGACCGCGGGCGGTTCGACCAGATCCTGACCAGGCTCGGCCTGAGGCGACCGCGCGGCGGCATCGCGCTCACGGTCGCCGAGTCGTTCACGGTCGCGGAGCGGATCGGCTACCCCGTGATCGTGCGCCCGAGCTACGTCCTCGGAGGGCGCGCGATGGAGATCGTCCACGAGCGCGGCGACCTGCAGCGCTACATGCGCACCGCGGTGGACGCGAGCGAGGCGCGTCCGATCCTCGTGGACGAGTTCCTGCAGGACGCGATCGAGATCGACGTGGACGCGATCTCGGACGGCCACCGCGTCGTGATCGGCGGCGTGATGCAGCACATCGAGGAGGCCGGGGTCCACTCCGGCGACTCGAGCTGCGTCCTTCCGCCGCACGCGCTGCCGCCCGACGTCCTGGCCTCGATCCGCTCGCAGACTCGCGCCATGGCCCTCGAGCTGGGCGTCGTGGGGCTGATGAACGTCCAGTACGCGGTCCGCGGGAGCGCGGTCTACGTGCTCGAGGTCAACCCGCGCGCCTCACGGACGGTCCCGTTCGTCTCGAAGGCGATCGGCGTGCCGCTCGCGAAGCTCGCGGTGAAGGTGATGGCCGGAGAGACGCTCGAGGAGCTCGGTTTCGTGCGGGACGTCGTCCCCAAGCACGTGGCCGTCAAGGAGAGCGTCTTCCCGTTCTCCAAGTTCCCCGGGGTCGACACGATCCTCGGCCCCGAGATGCGCTCGACCGGCGAGGTCATGGGGCTCGGATCGAGCTTCGAGCCCGCGTTCCGCAAGGCGCTGGACGGTGGCGGCATGACCATGCCGACGAGCGGCAGGGTCTTCGTCAGCGTGCGGGACGAGGACAAGCCCGCGGCGTGCGAGCTCGCGCTGAGGTTGACGGAGCTCGGCTTCACCATCGTCGCGACGCGCGGAACTGCCGCGGCGCTCGTGCGGACCGGGATCCAGGCCGAGCTGGTCCACAAGGTCGCCGAGGGCAGGCCGCACATCGTCGACCGGATCAAGTCCGGGGAGATCGCGATGGTGCTGAACACGACGGTCGGTCGCCGTGCCATCCGCGACAGCTACTCGATCCGGCGGCAGACGCTCCTGAGCGGCATCCCCTACTTCACGACCATCGCCGCGGGAGCGGCCGCGGTGGGCGCCCTCGAGGTCGGGCGCGCGGGTCAGCTCGACGTGCGGTCGCTGCAGGAGTATCAGGAGACCAAGACCCCATGATCGACTGGAGCAAGATCGCGCCGCCGGGCAGCGACGAGGACGCGGCCGCCGCGCGCCGGCGTTCGGAGGAGGCTCTGCGGGCGCTCCTGGCCGCGCGGCTCCGCGCGGTCCACCGGCCCACCGGCGTGCACCCGACCAAGCTCGCCGAGGCCATGGCCGGGCTCGAGCTGCGCGACGCGGAGGCCTTCGGCGAGGCGGTGGCCGAGGAGGACCGCGGGCTCGGTCACTTCGTCGGGCCCCTCCTCGACGTCGCGGCCGACCAGATCGCGCCCAAGCCGTACCGCGCCCTCGCGGCGGCGTCCCTGGCTCTGCTGGAAGCGGCGGAGGCGGCGCCGGTCCTCGGCAAGCTCGTCCTCGATCCAGACCTCTCGTCGATCTCGGCGCGCGGCCTCCTGATGCTGCGGACGGACGAGGCGTACCGGCTCCTCGTCCAGTCGCTGACGAAGGCCGAGGGGTGGGCGAAGGCCGACGTGATCGGCGCGCTCCTGCAGGTGAACGATCCCGAGCTCGACGAGCTCCTCCTCGTGGAGGCCTCGAGAGGGGTCGGGCCGGCGCTGCCGCACATCGCGTACCCGGTCGCGGCGCGGGTCGGCCTCGATCGGGCGCTCGCGGGCGAGCTCGGCGAGCCGGCACGCGCCGCCGGCGTCGACCTCTTCATCGAGCTCCTCGAGCAGGAGGCGAGCGGAGAGGCCTCGGCGTCTCGCCCTCCGCTCCTCGTCGGAGAGCTCGTCGAGGCGATGCTCGACGGTCTCGGCGAGAGTCACGCGAGCTTCCGGGAGGTGCGGGCGGCCACGCTCGTCCTGGCCATGGAGGAGTCGCCCTCGCTCGAAGAGGACCTGCAGCGCATGATCGGATCGGTCGACATCGCCTCCGAGGTCGCGAAGGCGGTCGAGTCGGGCAGGATCGCGCCGGCCCTGGCGCTGACCCGGACCTTCAGGAATCTTCCAGCGGCGGCGATCCTCTTCGACGAGCTGGTCGCGAACGAGAAGGCGGAGCCGCAGGCCCGCGGGCTGGCCCTGAGGATCGGCGCGGAGCTGGGCGAGCCCAGGGCCGCCGGCGTCGTCAAGGCCGCGCTGGAGCACCCGAACGAGACGATCCGGGCCGCTGCCCTGGACGCCGCGCGGTACCTCGTCCAGGCCCTGGGCGCGCCCAGGCTGGTCGAGGCCGTGAAAAGGGCGTTCGAGACCAGGAAACCCCTGTTGTGCCGCGCGGCGCTCGGGCTGGCCCTGGACGTACCGGACCCGAGCCTGGCGGCGCCGATCGACTCGATCCGCGATGTCTTCGACCCGGCGGACCAGGCGTCGCTGAAGGCGGTGGAGGCGGCCCTGGCGCTGGCCCGCTCCGCTGGCTCGACCGCCAACTGATCCCGCGATGGGGCTCGCGCCCCCCTCGACCCCCCGAGATCTGCACGCGTACTCGCTCCGGCCGAGTGAATCGGCCTCCGCTCGCCCTGCTGGCATCCCCGGGGCGCGGTGACGGCCCGGTCCTATCGCCGGCCCGTTCCGCTGGCTCGACCGCCAACTGACGCTACACTTGAGAGGTGGGTCGCCTCACCCGGCTGCTATTGCCGCGCGTGTCCGTGCTGTCGGGGCTCGTGGTCCTCATGCTCGTCGTGGAGGGGATCGCGCTCTTCCGGCCGCCGCGCTGGCGGTCGCCCGCGGTTGCGCCCACCCCCGACGGCCTGCTCGTAGCCTGGCTGGAGGGAACCGGCGGCTCGGCGCCGGTGCGCGTCCAGGCCTTCGACCGAGCTCTCGAGCCCAGGGGCCCGGCTCGGCGCTACGGGCGAGCACCGGCGTCCGCCCAGCTCTCCTTCTGGACCGACGGAGACCCGACCCGCCTCGTCCTCGTGCCGGACCGGCTCGGGGTCGCCGAGGCGCCGCTGGGGGTCTTCGACTCGGCAGCGCGCCGGGCCGATCCGCCTGCCGCCCGCGGGTCCCGGTGGCCAGCGTGGTCCGCGGCGGGCGACGATCGAGGCTGGCGCCCGAGCTCGGGCGGATGGCTCACCGACTCGGGTCGCACGCTCTCGTCGACGGTGCTCGACGTCGATGGCCGGCTCCGGGCGATCCTGGAGCCCCGGCAGGGCAGCTGGGCGGTCTGGCCGGTCGATGGGTCCCGCGGACGATCGGCGGTACTGCTGGAGTCGGTCCACTGCCCGCCGCTCGCGACTTACGGTTGCGTCGCGGCGGCTGCCGTCGACGACGACGTCGTCGTCGCGTGGATGCGCTCGCGCGCCCTGGGCAGCGAGCTCGTGCTGTCCCGGATCCGCCCCTTCGGCGCCGTCCGCTCGGCGGTCCTGGGGCGGGAGCAGAGCGCGATTCTCGTGGCCGCCCTGTCGGCGCTCTTCGCGCTCGTCCTCGCGCTGGTCGTCCACGCAGGGAGGAAAGCGCTCGTCGCGAGCCGGGTGCTGGGATCGCTGAGGCCCGGCGCCGGCGTGTGGCTCGACGGTCGGCTCGACGAGCCGAGGCCCGAGCTCGTGAAGGACGCCGGCGCGTCGCCCTGGCGGATGCGGACGGCGGCTGCATGGCTGAACGTCCCGAGCGGTGACCGCGTGCTCCTGCAAACGGGCACGCCGTACGTGGTCACGCTGGCCGCGCTGCGAGGCGAGCTCCCCGCTCGGGCCGCCGACGTGGCGTCCTTCGACAGGGCCTACGCGGCGGGCACGTTCACGAGCCCCGACGAGGCGGGCGCGTACCGCGGAGGAGCAGCCGGCGCGTTGAGACTGGAGCTCTTGGCCGACGCGCCCCTGCCGCAGGTCCGCTCGGCGCTGCGCGCCACGATCGCCTTCGCCTGCGCCGACGTCGTGATCCTCTGCGCAGTCGCGCTCGTCGCGGCGGTCATGGCGCTCTGAGAACCGGAGCGCGGGTGCGTTGCACGGTCCGGGGTTTCGCTGGTCGTCGCCGTCGCCGTTGACGTGGACCTTGACGGCGACGTGGACGTGGACCTGGACGCTCCCCGGTTGACGCAGGGCTGGTAGCGTCAAACGTGGGCCGCCGACGTCCACGCCGCCGTCGCCGTCAACGTCCACGCCTACGTCTTCGTCTACGTCTACGTCTGGCGAAACCCCGGACCGTGCAACGCACCCCCGGAGCGCGGCGTTCCTTGCTCCACCCGGAGGAACGGTGGTAGGAAGGACCCCCATGTCTTCCCAGAAAGTCCCGATGACGCCGGCGGGCGAGCGCATGCTTCGCGAGGAGCTCAAGCGGCTTCGCGAGGTCGAGCGTCCCAGAAACGTCAAGGACATCGAGGAAGCTCGGGCGCAGGGGGACCTGTCTGAGAACGCCGAGTACCACGCCGCCAAGGAGAAGCAGGGGTTCATCGCCGGCCAGATGGCCGACATCGAGGACAAGCTTTCGCGCGCGCAGGTGATCGACCCGGCGAGGCTGTCCGGCGAGCGCGTGGCCTTCGGTGCGACGGTCGCGCTCGTCAACTCGGCGAGCGGCGAGGAGGTTACCTACCAGATCGTCGGTGAGCACGAGGCCAGCCTCGAGCGAGGCACGATCTCGATCACCTCGCCGATGGCCCGGGCGCTCCTGGGACACGAGGCGGACGAAGAGGTGAGGGTGCAGACGCCAGCCGGCGTTCGCGTGTACGAGATCGTCAGCGTCGAGTTCAAGTAGAGCGTTTCTCCGATGGACCCGGCCATTCCGGCTGCTCGCCGAGCCCTGCTCGAGGCGCTGCGCGAGCCCGAGGTCTCGCGCTCGGGCCTCGACGAGGCGGTCAGAGCGGCCGGCGCGACGCGGCCCGGCCCGAGGTCCGGCGAGATCGATGCGCTCGTCGCCGAGCTCGCGCGGCTGCAGGAGCTGGGGGCGTCCGAGCGCCGCCTCGTCGTCGCGCGCGCGCTCCGCGTCGTCTCGGCCCTGGCCGCGACCGCCGAGCCCGCCGCGCCAGGCCCCACCGATCGCCCTCGCCCACGCAGGCGCGCGGACCGCAAGTCGCCACCCGTGGCCCAGGGCCCGGTCGATGCACTGCCCGGGATCGGGCCCGCCGCGGCGGCGGCTCTCGGCTCTCGCGGGATCCGTACCGTCGAGGAGCTGGCCGCTCTCGTGCCGAGGACATGGGACGACCGGCGCAGCGTCTGCCCGATCGGCTCGCTCGCGGCAGGCGCGCGGGCCGTGGTTCGCGGGACCGTGGTCCAGTCGAGGTGGGTGGGGCGCGGGCGCTTCGAGGCGCTGATCGAGGACGGGACCGGGCGGCTCGAGCTGGTGTTCTTCCGCGCGTATCCCGGCCATGCGGAGCGCTTCGCTCCCGGCAAGGCGCTCGTCGCCTCGGGCGACGTGACGGAGTACCGCGGCCTGCAGATGATCCACCCCGACGTCGAGCGGGAGGAGGCCGACTGCACCGCGGTCCTTCGGAACGGACGGATCGTCCCCGTCTACACCGAGATCGCCGGCGTCGGGTCGCGGGTCCTCGAGCGGGCGGTCTCGAGGGCCGTCTCGGTCGTCCTCCCGGGGCTCGTGGACGGCCTGCCTCCTGCGCTCGCCGCGCGAAGGGGGCTCATGGGCCAGCGAGAGGCGCTGGCCATGCTCCACGAGCCGCCGGGGGATCTCTCGATCGATGGGCTGGCCGCGCTCCGCGCCGGCAAGAGCCCCGCCCACCGGCGGCTCGCCTACGACGAGTTCTTCTTCCTCTCGCTCGGCATCCATCGTCGCCGCCAGGCGGCGCGGCGCCTGACTGCCCCGCCGCTGACCGGCGGCGCCGCCGAGATCGCGCGGCTGAGGAGCCTCTTGCCCTTCGCCATGACGGCCGCCCAGGAGCGCGTGCTCTCGGAGATAACCGGGGACCTCGAGAGGGGCGAACCGATGCAGCGCCTGCTGCAAGGCGACGTCGGCAGCGGCAAGACGGTCGTGGCGCTGGCGACCATCGTCAAGGTCGCCGCCTCGGGAGGTCAGGCGGCGTTGATGGTCCCGACCGAGATCCTCGCGGAGCAGCACCTCCGTGCGCTGCGCCCGCTCCTCGAGCGGCTCGGATACCGCGCGGTCCTCCTCACCGGGAGCCAGCGCACCGGCCGGCGGCGCGAGGGGAGGCGAGCCCTCGAGCTCGGATCGGCCCAGCTCGGAGTGGGCACGCACGCCCTGCTCTCCGAGGGCGTGGAGTTCCAGCGGCTCGGCCTCGCGATCGTCGACGAGCAGCACCGCTTCGGCGTCGCCCAGCGGCTCAGGCTCCTTCAGAAGGGAGGCTCGCCGCACCTCCTGGTCATGACGGCAACGCCGATCCCGCGGACCCTCGCGCTGACGGTCTACGGAGACCTGGACCTGTCCGTGATCGACCAGATGCCTCCGGGGCGAGAGCCCGTGGACACGCGCGTCGTCGGCGGCCGGCGAATCGAGGAGGTGCTCGAGTTCGTCGGCAGGGCGCTGGCCCGCGGCGAGCGCGGCTACTACATCTGTCCGCTCGTCTCCGAGTCGGAGGCGCTGGACCTCGCCGCCGCGACCGAGCGGCACGTCCTTCTCGACCAGCGCTTCGGCTCGCACGGCGTCGCGCTGCTTCACGGCCAGATGCGTCCCGAGGAGAAGGAGGCCGCGATGGCGGCCTTCGTCGAGGGGCGGGAGAGGCTCCTCGTCTCGACGACGGTCGTCGAGGTCGGCATCGACGTGCCCCAGGCCAGCTTCATGGTCATCGAGGGCGCCGAGCGCTTCGGGCTCTCGCAGCTCCACCAGCTCCGCGGGCGCGTGGGAAGGGGCAGCCTGGCCGCGAAGTGCCTCCTCGTGACCGGGAGCGGGGGCGAGCCTCTGGACCGGCTCCGCCGCTTCGTTCAGGCGAAGGACGGCTTCGCGGTCGCCGAGCTCGACCTGTCGATCCGCGGCCCGGGGGAGCTGTACGGCCTTCGCCAGTCGGGGCTCGCCGGGTTTCGCTTCGGCGATCTGCTCCGCGACGTCGACCTGCTCCAGGTGGCCCGCGAGGACGCGGCCGAGATCCTGCGCGAGCACCCCGACCTCGCCGGACCCGCGCTCGAGGCGACGCGGGAAGTGCTGGCCTCGCGCTGGCCCGTCACCGGAGAGCCAGTCGGCGAGGAGGCCGGATGAAGCAAGCGCAGGGCGGCGGTCGCGAGACGACGGCCAGTGGCGGCTCGGGATCGTGGCGGCTCGTCGTCCGAGTCGCGGCGGCCGGGGCCGTGGCCGGCGCGGCGCTGGGCGGCCTCGAGGCGATCGATCTCTCGGTGACCGCGCGCCGCCTGTTCGTAACGTCTCACGAGCGGGCGCTGGCGCTCCGTTCCGCCTTCGCGATCGACGCCGGCCTCGGCGTCCTGGCGGGCCTGGCCCTGGCGCTCGTCCTGGGCATCGTCGTCCTCGCCGGCCGCCCGCTGGCGAGGGATCGAGCCGCGGGTTGGGGCCGCGCGGCGGGCCTTCTGTCGCTACCCCTCGTCGGTCCGTCCGCGTGGGTCCTCACCTCGGGCCCCCGCGCAAGCGCGATGGCCGCTCGACCCCTGCTAGTCGTCGCGGCGGCGTCGATCGTCGCGGTCGCGCTTGCCTGGGCGGTACCGCGGATCGCGAGACGTCTCGACGGGGCGGGCCGGATCACCCGTGCCGCCAGCGGCGTGTTCCTTCTGCTGGCCGGCGCGGCCCTGCATGCGGCCGACGCGCGGATCCTCGTCCGCCTGTACCCGCTCTTCCACGAATGGCTCGGCGTCCTCTCCCTGGCTGCCCTGGTCGGCTCGGCGCTGCTCCTGGCGCCGGCTCGACTTCCGCCCTGGCTCCGCCGCGCGTCGAGGGGGCTCGTCCTGGTCCTGCCGCCGGCGGCCCTGGGCGCCGCGACGGGAGCCCTCCTGTTCGTGCTGTCGACGCAGAACACGCGCGCGGTCCTGGCGGAGCGAGCCCCGGGCGTGGCCCGAGCCCTCGAGGTCGCGAGCGCGCTCGGGCTCGAGGCCCCGACGGCCTCGGAGCGAATGGCGGCGGAGGCGCCGGAGATCGTGCTCGAGCCCTCCAGGGTGGACGAGCGCGAGCTGCCGGTCCTCGACGTCCACGATCGGGACCTCCTCCTCATCACCGTCGACGCGCTCCGGGCGGACCACCTCGGCACGTACGGCTACCGGCGCAAGGACACGTCGCCCGCGATCGACGAGATCGCGCGACGCGGGGTCGTGTTCGAGCGCGCCTACTCCGTCACCCCTCAGACCTCTTACGCTGTGGCCTCGCTGCTCACGGGGAAGTACGTGCGGTCGCTGTACCGGCTCGGCCACGCCCCGTCGACGGAGACGCTGGCCCACATGCTCCGCTCGCGCGGCATGCAGACCGCGGCGTTCTTCACGGACGCGGTCTTCTTCATCGACCGCGATCGCTTCCAGGCGTTCGAGGAGGAGCGCTTCGGGTTCGAATACTCGAAGATGCACCCGCTCGAGGCGCGACCGAGGGCAGCCCAGGTCCTCGAGTACCTGACCCAGCGGCAGGCAGGCGAGAGGGTGTTCGTCTGGGTGCACTTCTTCGAGCCTCACGAGCCGTACGATCCCCACCCCGAGCATCGCTTCGGAGACCGCGACGTGGACCTCTACGACGGGGAGATCGCGATGGTCGACGAGGTGGTCGGCGAGGTCGTGCGGGAGATGACCGCGAGGCGAGGGGCTCCGATCGTCGTCGTCACCGCCGATCACGGCGAGGAGTTCGGGGAGCACGGGGGGCGCTATCACGGGACGACCCTGTACGACGAGCAGATCCGCGTCCCGCTCGTGATCGCCGTTCCGGGGATCGAGCCCTCGCGCGTCAGGGCGCCCGTGCAGCTCATCGACGTGGTTCCAACGGTCCTCGGCCTCTACGGCGTGCCCTACGGCGCCCGCGTCAGAGGCACCGACCTGCGACCACTCCTCTTCGGCCGCGAACGAGCGACGCGCGCCTTCGCCGAGACGGTGGGCTCCCGGATGGTCGTCGAAGGCAGCGAGAAGCTCGTGTGCGACGAGGCGTACGACCTCTGCCGCCTGTACGACCTCGACGAGGATCCGTCCGAGGAACGAAACCTCGCCGACGCACGCCCGGCGCGTGTGCGGGAGCTCGGCGGCGTCCTTCGGGCCTGGACCCGCCACGCGCGGTTCGAGCGCGCCGGTGAGTCGGCGTCCGGCGGCGAGTGGCCGGAGGCGATCCGGAGGGCGATGCTGGGGGATGCCGCCGTGGCCGGCGAGGTGACCCTGCTCCTCGAGGGCTCGGACGTGGCCGTTCGCACCCAGGCGGCCGAGGTCCTGGGACCCCTGGGCCAGTCGGAGGCGATCCCGGGTCTCGTCCGAGCGCTGGGCGACGACGAGGCGCGGGTCTCGGCGGGCGCCGCGGTGTCGCTGGTCGAGCTGGGCGACCGCAGGGGAACCGCTCGTGCGCTCGAGGTGATCGCGGACGCCGCGGAGCGGCCCGAGCTCGCCTGGCGCGCCGCTCTCGGGCTCGCGGCGCTCCCCGACGGGTCGCCCTCGGTCGTCCGCTTCCTCAGGGAGCTGGTGAGGTCCGGTCCGCGGGGCGAGGGCTTTGGCCCGGCTCCGGCGTCGGGCGTGGTTCCGGTCGAGACCCGGATCGCCGCCATCGAGCGCCTGGGAGATCTGGGCGACCGCGGGTCCGTGCCGATCCTGGTCGCGCGGCTCGACGAGATCCGCGAGAAGAGCGCGATCGTGGCGGCCCTCGGGGCCATCGGGGATCGGCGCGCCGTGCTTCCTCTGGCGCGCGTCGTCGCGGACGACCCGTACGGGAACGTCCGGAGCGCCGCGGCCGGCGCGCTGGCGCGGCTCGGCGACCGCTCCGCCTGTCCGGCGCTGCGGCGCGCCCTCGAGGGAAGGGAGCCCGTCGACGGGGCCCTCGCGGCGCTCGTGGCGCTCGGCGGCGAGCGGGACCTGAGCACGGACCCTCTCGCGGGATTCCGATGCGGGGCCGAGGGCTGCTCTCCGCCGCCCGGCGGAGCTCCCGTGAGCGTCCCGGCGGGCCGGCGTCGCGTCGTCGTCTGGCTCGGCGCGCGAGGCGACGGCGGGCGCCTCGTGCTCGAGGGTCAGGCCGTGCCGGTGGCGACCGGCTGGCACGAGGTCTACTTCGACCTCCCCGCCGAGGCGCGCGGACGCGCCAGGTCCGTCGTGCTCGACACCGACCCGCGGGACCTGGGCGTCTCCATTCGCGCCATCGCGCGCGTGCGGGTCAGATAGCGGGGTGATCGAGCTCGCGCTCTCAGGCGAGCCCGACCGCGCGACGCAGGGCGGTGTCGACGCGCCTCAGCGCAGGACTGGCGAGGTGACCGAGACGCTTCAGAACGAGGGTGCCCTGCACGGTCACCAGCTTGCCGCAGTGCACGGTCGACGCCACCCGCAACCCGGTGCGGGCGAAATCCGGGCTGTCCACTGGCAGAAGAACACTCGTGGGGTGCTCTGGACGCCGAACGACCGACGAGACCGCCGCGATGATCACGTCGCCGTGTCGAGCGTGGAACTCGGGCGTCGAGAGCACGATCGCGGGACGGACCTTCGTCGCGGTGAGGTCGGTGAACGGGAAGGCGACGAGAACGACGCTGCCCCGAGGCAGATCCTGGAGCTTCATTCGACCGACTCGCCCTCCGCCAGCGAGTAGAGATCCTCCCGCTCGTCCTCGAGGAAGTCGAAGCTTCCCCCCCGCGCCGCCAGAGCCTGGATGTCGGACGTCTCGACCTCCGCGCCGGGGCTCTCGTCCCGGAGCGCACGATCGAGGAGGGACTCGACCAGATGCTTGAGTGGCCGGCCCCTGCGCGCGGCCAGAAGCTTGATGCGTCGGTGCAGGCGATCGTCGACATAGATGGCCTTCATTCTTACGATTTTACGATCCGGCTTGGTCACGTTCAAGCGCAGCCGTCCGTGCTATCTTGTCGTCGTGAATCGCGGAACCTCCGCGCTACTCGTGGCGGCCCTCTTGCCGGGCGCGTGCAGCGAGGACGGCGGCATCGGCTTCTCGATCACCGATCACAGCGATCTGGTCGACTCGCGCGGGGACGACTACGCGAGCATCGACGTCTTCGTCTCCCGGAACTGCTTCTACGCGATCACGATCGGGGGTGTCCTGCGGTACTCGGGCCGCTGGGCGGAGGGTGCGGAGGAGGTGCGGATCCCCCGGCAGATGCTCTCGCCTTGCGAGAACGCCGTTCGCGTCGAGGTCGCGGCGCAGGACGGATCGGCGAGATCCGACGAGGTGGAGGTCTCGTACTGCCGGAACGACTGCGACGAGGAGTGCGAGGGGCAGGGCGGCCTCGACTCCGGCGTCTCGCCCGGACCGGACTCGGGCGTCGACGCCGGGCCCGACGATCCGAGGTTCGAGCACCTGTGCGAGGAATGCGTGGGCTACCCCGACGACTGCGGCGGACCGCCCAACCTCTGCATCAACTACCCCGGAGGAGCCATCTGCGGGATCGACTGCGCCGCCGAACGCGACTGCCCGGCCATGTTCGCCTGCTACGAGGTCTCCGACGACTACGGGAACACGATGGGCTGGGTCTGCATGCCCGATCCCCTGTGGTCCGACTGCATCTACTAGCTCACCTGCAGCGCGGAAAAGTGTGCGTCACGGTCGCCCGGCCGCCCGAGGGGACGTGGACGGTCAGCGTCCGGCTGTCCACCTGGCGCCCCTCGCCGCACCGGATCGTGACCCGGTGGGGGCCGGCGGGCACGGGCACCGGGGCCATCGGCAGGAGGCCGCGCTGCCGGCCGTCGATGACGACCCAGGCCCATGGGTAGACGTGGAAAGCGATCAGACCTCCAGGGCGGCGCTGGAACGTCTCGCCGACCGTGAACTCCATGACCGCGCCGCCGTCGTCGGCGGTCGGATCCCCGGCGCCCGCGTCGGGGGGAGGGCTGATGACGACCTCCGGCGCCGATGGCGGGATCTCGTGCACCTGGCCGCTCCCCAGGGCGCTTCCCGGCACAGCCAGTGGATCATCGTCGATCGGCGTCGCCGTCGGACGCGCGGAGCTCCAGTCCGGGACGTAGACCACCGTCAAGGTCAGGGCCGCCCCGACGACCGCGGCGGCGAGCGCCGACAGGACGATCCTGAGGTGCCCTCGACCTCGGCCGGGCGCGTAGGGGGCGGTCATCTCCGTGACCGGGTGATCGTCGTCGTCGGCGTAGGTGATGAGCGGCGTGCCCAGCGCGGGGCTTCGATCGCCGGACGGCGGCGGAGGAGGCACGAGCCTTGGCCTCGACGGCGAGCTCGGGGGCCGTGGTCCGGCCGCCGGCCCCGCCACGTCCGCCATCGGCAGCGTGCCCTGGCCGGGCTTCGCGATGACGAACCCGCTCATCGTCGGCGGCCTGTCCGCCGGCGGGCAGACCTTCGAGATGAGCTCGGCGAGCGCGCGGCCGCCCGCGGCGATCTGCCGCCGCTCCATCAGCTCCTCGATCCTGCGCTCGACGACCGAGGCGGACGCCGGCCGCTCGGCGGGATCCTTCTCCAGGCATCGCATCACCAGCGTCTCGAGGTCGTTCGGGTAGAGCGGATCGTGCTGCGACGGTCGCGACGGGGGAGAGGTGATGATCTTGACGAGCGCCTGGACCGCGTCGGGCTGGTCGCCGACGACCTGGGCCGCGTCCAGGAACGGGTGCACGCCCGTGGTCATCTCGTACAGGAGGATCCCCAGGGCGAAGAGGTCGGCGCGACCGTCGACGCGCTCGCCTCGGGCCTGCTCGGGGGCCATGTAGGCGAGCTTGCCCTTGACCTTGCCGACGACGGTGACGTGGACCTTGTTCGCGGCCGTCGCGATCCCGAAGTCCGTCAGCTTGACCCCGCCCTGCCGGGAGAGCAGGACATTCTGGGGAGTGACGTCACGGTGGACGACCGCGAGCGACTCTCCGTGCGCGTCGCGCCTCGAGTGCGCGTATGCGAGCGCGGCGGCCAGCGAGTGGGCGATGGGCAAGGCGACGTCGAGCGAGATCGCCGGCGCGCCGAGTCGCGCCAGCCGGATGATGAGCTCCGCCAGCGAGAGCCCGTCCACGTACTCCATCGCCAGGAAGTACCGCTCGTCGATCTCGCCGACCTCGTAGAGCTGGACGATGTTCGGGTGGCTGAGCTGCGCCGCGATGCGCCCCTCGTCGAGGAACATCGTGACGAACTCCTCGCTCTGCCCGAGCTGGGGCAAGAGCCGCTTGACGACCAGCGAGCGCTCGACGCCGCCGAAACCCCGCTCCTGGGCCAGGAAGATCTCGCCCATCCCGCCGATGGCGATCTGCCTGAGCAGCGTGAATTTTCCGAACTTTTCTGCCACGGACGCGCGCTGTCCGGTGCATCATATCCTGCCGCATGGCCCGGGGCCACGATACCTCTTCGCTTCGCGACGCGGCCGCGCCGCCTCGCGCGCGGAGGATCCGCGCGGCGGTCGTCGCTGCCGCGATGGCGCTCGGCTCCTGCGCCTCCGCGGAGGTGGCGAGCCTCACGTTCGCCCTCGGCGCCGAGTCGCTGCCCGAGGGCACCGAGGCCGTCTCCGTGGTCGTCATCCATGCCAACGAGCTCGGCTTCGGCTGCCTCGGCCCTTCGGCGACACTGCCGAGCGGCGGCGGCGTGAGCTCCAGCGCCGAGCTCGTCTGCGCCGTCGATCCCGACTGCGCGGGCCTGGCCGACGGCGACGTCATCGAGCCGATCCCGGTCTTCAGGCGCGAAGAGATGGAGTCCGACGACGGCGTCACGATCGAGGACGTGCCGGAGGGCCCGGCGCTCGTCTTCCTCGAGGCCTACGACGCCGACGAGAACACCGTCGGCATCGGCTGCGCCACGACGAGCGTCAAGGCCGGCGCCACGAGCCTCGTCACGATCGCGTTCTCGGAGCTGTAGGTACAGTTCGAGGCACTCGAGGTCGCGATGCAGCTCGCGGAGGCGATGCCAAGGTCATCGAGCAGGTCGCCATGTCAGGACCGGAAGTATCACTACTCCGTCGCTGCGGGGACCGCGGCGGAGCTCGTGGTGTGGGTTCGGATGCTGTGTCTTTCAGACAACCCTCTTGACCTGGCGGACCTCGAAGCTCAGCCCCGAAAGCCGCCAGCGCCATCCCCCGCGGAGGTCACATCGAGGGATTCCGCCCCGGCTCCTTCTGTGAGCCGATAACCCGCGCGCCGCAGGCACGCAGGAACCTGACGATGTCGTCATATTCTTTCGGCGGTCGCGTGTCGTCCTCTCGGTTCGAGTCGCCCGGCGGGACGAAGATGACCATGCCTTTTCGTGCGCGCGAACCATAGCGGGCCACAGCCCCGGGCAGCGGCCGAGCGATCCGCCGAGCCCGGAGCTCATGACCCGGACCCTGCGCTTCGAGGTACGGGCCGAGGTGTACGCCGCCTGGCGCGAGGTCGTCCGGCTGGAGCGCCGCGACGTCGATCGCGAGCTGTCGGAGGAGGAGGTCCTGATGAACTTGTTTCAGGCGAGGCTCCGGGGACCCTCCGACGAGGGGCGCTCGAACTACCAGGTGGCCCTCGTACAGTGCGAGGACTGCCGGCGGGTCTACCAGGACGCCCGGGGCGAGAGGGTCGAGCTCTCGCCCGAGGTGATCGAGCGTGTCGCCTGCGATGCCCAGCACATCGGCCGCGTCGATCCCGCCGAGTCCCACGTGGGACTGCGCAAGGCGAGCCAGTCGATCCCGCCCGCCATACGCCGGGCCGTCCTTCGCCGGGACGGCGGGCGCTGCACGGTTCCGGGGTGCTCCAATTCCCTGTGGATCGACGTCCACCACCTGACCTTCCGGAGCGAGCAGGGCGACAACGGTATGGGAAACCTCACGGTCCAGTGCGGCGCGCATCATGCCCGCATCCACAAGGGCCTACTTCTGGTCGAGGGCCGGGCTCCTGACCTGCGCTTCCGGTACGCAGACGGGACCGAGTACGGCGACCCTCGGAAGTCCCCGGCGGGGGACCAGGATCGCGAGGCTGAGCAGGTCTCCAGTCACGAGGCGGTACGAAGCGCCCTGGTCAACATGGGGTTTCGCGCCCACGAGGCGAAGGACGCCCTCGCCGCCGTGCGCTCCCGGTTCGCGCCTGGTGCCAAGCTCGAAGAACTGCTCCGCGCGGCGCTCCAGGAGGCGACTTCGCCGTGCCGGGCGGGAAAGCGCCCCGCGTGCTGAGGACGGTCGTCCCACGCCGGCCGTGAGATCGCCGCAGGCGGTGCGCGGGCCCCGAAGGCACACGTGCGCGCACCGCCGCCCGCCGCAGCGACACCAGATCTGCACGGCCTTGGGGACGATCGGTCGAACGTCCGAAGCGGCAGGGTGGACGCGCTCGGCCCGTGTCTCCGCGCCATCCCCGGAATGTCGTTCACACGTCTGTACGACTTCTCGGGGACGGCGGTCGGACGATCCGGCAAGGTGAAGAGGTGTCGGCCGCTCGCTGGCGCTCCGGCCCTCCCCGGTGCGCGCCGTCAGGTTCGTCCAGAGATTGAACAGGAAGACGCGAAGGATGGAAGGGGCCCCGTGATCGAGATTCCCTTTCACGACTCCAGCGTCGTGATCGAACAGGAAGACGCGAAGGATGGAAGGGACCCGGATCAATCAGGCGTGTCTTCCCGTCTTCCTGTTCAACTGTCCCGGCTGGCTGGTTCGTCAGCCGGCGATCAACGCCTCGACCTCCGCGTCGGGCAAGAGCACCCTCTGCCAGAGCGCGGCGCCAACCAGGACGGCGCGGACGCGCGCTCGGATCAGGCCGCGGCGGCGGAGCCACCGCCGCAGGGAGTCGGCGCGCCTCAGGCCCGCGGCAGGCACCCGAGAGCGTGTCGCGCCGCGCCTCGCGTCGCGCAGCTTCTTGGCGGCTTCCTGCAGGTCGCGCACGCTGTGGTCCTCGTCGGGCTGGACGGCGCCTCCCTCGGCCTGGAGCCGGAGGAGCGCGTAGGCGCGGGCACGGCCCATCTGGAGCGCGACGTCCCGCGGGTACTGCTTGACGACCGCCATCAGCTTGTACGCGGTCGTTCGGCCGGTGAGCTGCGTCGAGCGGAGCAGCGCCTCGAACGAGCGGAAGCCCAGCGCGCGGAAGACGTCGCCCACCGCGAGGAGGACGAGAAGCTCGCCCAGGCGATAGAACTCGTCGGCGATCCTCCCGCGCACCGCGAGCGCCTCATCGAGGGTCTTCCGCGCGTCGACCGCCGGCCCCGGCGGGACGTCCCCGGCGGGCTCGCGGGCCGGCGGACGCGTGGAAGCGACGACGGGACCACGGCGCAGGGCGCTCCCGCGGACGGGGGCTGGCGGTCGGAGGCGAGGGCGGGCAGGACGGGGCGTGGCCATGCGCGCACTGTACCGCGCACGCGCCCGATCGGATACTTTGCGCCCATGGCGACGATGCGGCGCACGCGGGCGACGGTGGCTCCGAGGTTGGCGCGGCCCGAGCGGCCGGCGGAGCGGCGTGCGGACGCCGCGCTCGTCGGGCGCACGCTGGAGCTGCTCGACGGCGAGGACGGCGAGCGAGCGGCGTCGGTCCGACGCGTGGGGGCGCAGCTCCTCGAGAGGCCCGAGCGAGACGATCTGGCCCGTCGCGTCCGAGAGGTCATCGCCGGCCTTCGGTCCATCGTCGCCAGGCTGGGAACGGGCTGAACAGTCCGACATTGTCGGACTGTCAAGGGGTTCGCACCCCGGGACCGTAAGTCTACCGGCCGCCCCGGCACGTGCGATAGTCTCTTCGGGATGCGCGAAAGGTCATGTCTCCTCGTTCTTGGCCTGTTCGTCCTGACGGCCTGCACCAGGTCCCGCGTCGGTGGTGGGGATGACGACGACGACGCGGACGTGGACATCGCCGACGGCGACGCCGATACCGACTCCGACGGCGACGGCGACATGGACGGCGACGGCGACATGGACGGCGACGGCGACATGGACGGCGACGCGGACATGGACGGCGACGGCGACATGGACGGCGATGCGGACATGGACGGCGACGGCGACATGGACGGCGACGGCGACATGGACGGCGACGGGGACATGGACGGCGACGCGGACATGGACGGCGACGCGGACATGGACGGCGACGGGGACGTCGACGGCTGGTCGTGCGATCCGGGCTACTACGGCACCGACGACGGCTGCGACTGCGGCTGCGGGATCAGCGATCCGGACTGCGCGGGAGGAGACTGCACGGTCCCCGATTGCTGCGATGCCGGCGCGTGCGGCGTGTGCGAGTTCTGCTGGCCGACGCTGGGCGAGTGCGCGTAGTACGGCCCTTCTACGATCGCCCCTTCTTCACCGGCCAGAGGCCCGCGTGCCGGAGGAGGCGCTCGAGCGACTTGCGGTGCATGCCGCCCAGGCGCGCGGCCTCGTCGAGGTCGTGCTCGGCCTGGGTGAGGAGCTTGGTCAGGTAGGCCTTCTCATACGGCGCGGTCCACTGCTTTCGTGCCTCGACCAGGGGCACGGACAGGTCGATCTCTCCGGGACGGCTGCCGCCCGGGATCGCACGGGCGGCCATGGGGGGCATCGAGTCGAGCGAGGTGTTGCCCGCCTCGATCTCGATCGCGGCCCTGCGCAGGTAGTTCCTCAGCTCACGGACGTTGCCCGGCCACTCGTACTCCTTGAGGATGGCCACCCAGTCGCGCGGGACGGGCTGGCGCAGCTCGGGCGCGATCTGCGTGAGCAGCGTGTCGCAGAGCAGCCCCATGTCCTCGAGGCGCTCGCGCAGCGACGGCAGGCCGACGACGACCTCGGCGAGCCGGAAGTACAGATCGCGGCGGAACGCGCCGCGCTCGACCTCGCGGCTGAGGTCGCGGTTGGTCGCCGCGATCACCCTGACGTCGATGTTGATCGCCTTCGAGCCGCCGAGCGGTTTCACCTCGCGACGGTCGAGCGCCCTGAGGAGCTTCGGCTGCAGCTCCGCGGGCAGCTCGCCTATCTCGTCGAGGAAGACCGTGCCGCCGTTCGCGTAGCAGAACGCGCCCGTCCTGGGAGCCTCGGCGCCGGTGAACGCCCCGCGCTCGTGCCCGAACAGCTCGCTCTCGACCAGCGTCGGCGCGACGGCGCCGCAGTCGACGACGACGAACGGGCCCGATGCCCGGCGGCTGCCGGTGTGCAGGGCGCGCGCGGCGATCTCCTTGCCGGTCCCCGTCTCGCCCACGAGGAGCACCGTCAGGTCGCTCGGCGCGATGCGCTCGAGGAGCCCGAAGATGTCGCGCATTGGCCGGGACGCGCCGACGAGCCCGTGGAAGTTGTCGGACTCGCTCGGAGGCACGCGCACCCAGCGCTTCTTGGGCCGGAAGATGATCTCCGTCCCGCCCACGCGGATCAGGGCTCCGGGCGCGAGCGCCGCCTCGACCACGCGAACGCCGTCGACGTCGGTGCCGTTGGTGCTGCCCAGGTCGCGGATCTTGTACGAGTCCTCGACGCGCTCGATCTCGCAGTGACGGCGCGAGATCCGGCCGTCCGTGAGCTTGAGGTCCGAGGTCGGCAGCGTCCCGACGGTGACGGTCCTCTGGGCCACGCCAATCTCGATTCCCTTGTCCGGTCCCGAGAGCACCTTGAGGACGAAGACGTGCTCCCTCAGGGACGCGCCGTCCTCGTCTCGGCTCACCTCGGTGCCGGCGAAGAGATGCTGGATGTTCGGAGGTTCGCTCATTTCCTCATTCGACCTGGATCCGGATGGCGCCCGTGTCGTCGCCCTGGGTCAGGAGCACCACGACCACCGATCCAGCGGCGATGGCCCCGAGGCCCGTCCAGAACCACCACGATCCGTACCACGGAGTGACCCGGATCGGGTGACTGTTCGGGTCGCCTCCGCGGCGCGCGGCGCCGAGGTCGTAGGAGAGGGGAGTCGACTGGGTGCCGACCCGATACACCACGGCCCCTTCCGGCGTCTGCACGGAGAACAGGTACTCGATCTGGCGCGCCTGGTCGAGCCGTGGGATCGCCGCGACGCGGGGCGCGTCCGGTCCCCCCGAGTCGGGCAGCAGCGCCTGACGCCACCCCGAGACCGGCGCCCCGCCGGCCGCGAAGCGGTAGCGCAGATGGACGGTCAAGGGCGGGCGCACCTTCTGGGCTCGAACGGAGAAGAGCACCGCGCCCTCGGCGCCCACGTCGGGGTCGGACGCGACCAGGCTCGGCCTGCCCGACTCGCCTTCCGGGCGCGCCTGGTCGATGAGCTCGCGCACCCTGGGGCTGCCGAGCAGCGGATCGGCGGGGTCGTAGGACGGATCGATCGCCAGCGCGACGTCGATGGCGCGGCGCGCGGCGATCGGGTCCTCCTCTCCGAGCTCGGTCGCGGCGATGAACGTGTACGCCTCGCAGAGCGCGGCCGGCTGCTCCTCGAGCTGGGAGAGCGCACGCGTGAAGCACCGGCGCGCCGCGTCGAAGCGCGCGGCCAGGTAGTGCTCCTTGCAGAGCGTCGTCAGGTCGGCGCGCGCGGGTGTGGCGGCCGTACCGAACGCGAGAGCCACGAGGGGAATGACGGTCCGCAACCTTCGTCCCGTTACGAGGCCGGTACCCTACAGGCTCGGCCGCCTGGTGTCACTGGCAGCTGCCGAACCAGCAGGACTCGCCCTGGGCGCACTCGATGCCGCATCCGCCGCAGTGATACGCGTCGTTCTCGGTGTCGACGCAGGCGTCGCCGCAGGCCGTCAGGCTGCAGGTGTCCTTGCACTCGCCGTACGTGCAGTACTGGTACCACTCGCACTCGACGTCGCAGCCGCCGCAGTTGTACAGGTCGTAGTTGGTGTCGATGCAGCCGTCGGCGCAGTCGGTCCGGGGCCACCCGCAGTCGGCCTCGCAGGTTCCCCACGCGCAGGTCTCGTCGAACGCGCACCAGTTGCCGCAGTACCCGCAGTTGTTGTCGTCGAAGTCGAGGTCCACGCAGTCGCCGTCGCAGCTCGACAGGCCCGGCGCGCAGTCGCCCAGGCACTCTCCCCACGAGCACGACTCGTCCCAGCGGCAGGTGATCCCGCAGCCGCCGCAGTTGAAGTTGTCCGTGTCCGTGTCCACGCAGTCGCCGTAGCAGTCCGTGTAGCCCTGGGCGCAGTCGGCGACGCAGCTCCCGAAGTAGCAGTACTCGCCTCCGGAGCACCAGGTGGCGCAGGCGCCGCAGTAGTTCGAGTCCCAGTCGAGGTCCACGCAGGTCCCGTAGCAGTCGGTCAGGCCGGCGCCGCAGCCGTCGTCGATCGTGGTGCAGGAGCCGTAGCTGCAGAACTCGTCCCAGTTGCACCACCAGTCGCAGGCGCCGCAGTTGTCGTTGTCGAAGTCGAGGTCGACGCAGCTCCCGTAGCAGTCGGTCAGGCCGTTCGAGCAGCCCGTGTCGTTGCACTGGCCGAAATCGCAGTAGCCCTCCGAGCCGCACCAGTTCCAGCAGGAGCCGCAGTTGAAGGGATCCCAGAGCGTGTCGGCGCAATAACCCCAGCACTCGGTCAGCCCGCCCGGGCAGCCCTCGTTGGTCGGGACGCAGCGGCCCATCGAGCAGTACTCGTCGAACAGGCACCACAGGCCGCAGCCGCCGCAGTTGTCGGGGTCGTTCTCGGTGTCGACGCACTCGTCGTAGCACTGGCTCAGGCCGTCGGGGCACCCCTCGTCGCCGGCGCAGGCGCCGAACACGCAGAGCTCGTCGCGGGCGCAGCCGTTGCCGCAGCTCCCGCAGTTGTCGTGGTCGAACAGCGTCGCGACGCAGGTTCCCGAGCAGTCCTCGAGCGGGAAGTCGCAGGTCGCGGAGCCCGTGCACTGGCCGGCCTGGCAGAACTCCTCGTCGCCGCACGCGTTGCCGCAGGCTCCGCAGTTGTCCGGGTCGGAGCGCGCGTCGACGCACTCGCCCTCGCAGTCCGTCAGGTTCGTGGGGCACTCGTCGATGCAGTGGCCGGCGTCGCAGTACTCGCTCTCGCCGCAGGCGACATCGCAGCCGCCGCAGTGGCTCGGGTTGAAGTTGATGTCGACGCAGGCGTCGCCGCAGGCGGTCTGCCCCCGCGGGCACTGCCCGCCGGTCGAGACGCAGCTACCGCCCTGGCAGGACTCGTCGGCCTTGCATCGGACGCCGCAGGCCCCGCAGTTCAGGGAGTCGGTCTGCGGGTTGGCGCAGAGCCCCTGGCAGGTCAGGTCTCCGGCCTTGCAGCCCGGGACCTCTTCGCACTGGCCGTTCTCGCAGCCGGACCGGCCGCACCCGACGCCGCAGTCGCCGCAGTTCCGCCGGTCGGTCATGAGGTCGACGCAGGTGCCGCTGCACTCGACCAGACCGTCCTCGCAGTCCTCGGTGCCGGGCACGCAGACTCCGCTCGAGCAGCGCTCGTCTGGGCCGCAGGCAAAGCCGCAAACACCGCAGTCGTCGTGCTCGATGTTGAGGTTCATGCAGACGCCGTCGCAGAGCGTCAGGGGCAAGGCGCAGCTCTCGTCGTCGCCTCCGCACGCCGTCAGGGCCAACAGCGCACCGAGGAGCAAGGCGCTCCTGAGTCCAGCGGAGAGTATTTGCATGTTCGCGATCCTCACCGGGTCCGTGCTTTCGGTCAAGCGCCCGCAGCAAAGGGCGTGCCCGCGACGAGGTGCGGATTTCGCGGGCTCTGGACGGTCCGGGGGACCGCCGCTGGGGTGTGTGGAGACCAGGACGGCGGCTCGCCCGGCCGCTGCGAGTCGCCGGCGCGACCATCGTGTAGAATGTCCGGGGGTCGAAAGGCGTATCATCAGGAGCCGTCCATTCGGCCCGAGTCGCCAATGCGAGGTCGTCCCGCCTTCTGGTTGTCGAGTGTGTGCTGGCTCCTCGTGCCTTCGGCGCTCCTGGCCGACGGGATGACCGAGGCGCGCCGGATCGCCATCTCCCGGAGGCTGGCGCAGTCGACCGTGACCGTGCTCGTCGGAGACGGCAGCGGGTCCGGCTTCGTCGCGAGCCGCGAGGGGTGGATCGTCACCAACGCGCACGTCGCGGCGGGGATCCTCGAGGGCGCCGAGATCCTCGTCCGGTACGGGAGCCACAGGGACAGGAGGGCGCGGGTCGTGGCCGTGGACGCGGAGCACGACCTTGCCATCCTCGAGGCGGAAGACGGCCCCAGGGTGCGCCCGCTGCGCCTGGCCGACTCGAGCCGGGTAGTGGTCGGGCAGAACGTCCTGGCGTTCGGCTCGCCCTTCGGGCTCGAGGGGACGCTGACCCAGGGCATCGTCAGCGCGCGGCGCGACATCCCGTCGGCAGGCGGAGGCACCATCCAGGGGGCGATTCAGACCGACGCGGCCATCAACCCGGGCAACTCCGGCGGGCCGCTCGTCGATGCGCGCGGGGACGTCGTCGGAGTCAACACCACCATCCTCAGCCAGACCGGGAGGTCGGCGGGCATCGGCTTCGCGATCCCGTCCTCGTACGTGACCGCGCTGGTCGACGCGGTGCGGCGCGAGCGCGACGGCGGACCCGCCCGTCCGGCGCCGGTCGCGGCCCCGTCCGGCCCCTGGCTGGGGATCTTCGCCGAGAACTTCAGCATGCAGGGCCTGCAGGGCGTGCAGATCACCCAGGTCGTCACTGGCGGGCCGGCGGCACGCGCGGGGCTCCTCGGGCGGCAGGATCCGCCGCCTGGCTTCGTCCTCGGGCTCGGGGTCGACTGGCTGGGTCACATCATCGTCGCCGTCGACGGCCTGCCCGTCCGCTCCCTCGCCGACCTCGAGAGCCGCCTGCGTGGCCGGCGCCCCGGCGATCGCGTCAGGCTGACGGTGACCATCGCGCAGGGCATCGTGGCCGCCGACGCGATGGTGACGCTCGGTCCCGCCCCCGTCTCGGGCCGGTAGGGCCCCGTATCCGGGGGTTGACTTCAGTCCGGGCGTATCTAGACTGCGGCCCCGCGCGCCACCCCCGACGGGGTCAGAGCGGAGCAAGCACCATCCGGAGGACTGACATGAAGATTCGACCCCTTGCCGATCGCATCCTGGTCAAGCGTCTCTCGAGCGAGGAGAAGACCAGGGGAGGCATCATCATTCCCGACACGGCGAAGGAGAAGCCCATCGAGGCGACCGTGGTCGCCGTCGGAAACGGGAAGCTCCTCAAGACAGGCAAGGTCCGCCCCCTCGAGGTGAAGGCGGGCGACCGCATTCTGTTCGGCAAGTACAGCGGCAACGAGGTCAAGCTCGACGGCGAGGAGCACCTCATCCTGCGCGAGGACGAGGTCCTGGCGGTCATTCACTAGCTCCGGCCGGCGCAGGTTCGGCCAGGCGTTGGGCCGAGGCGAAAGGCGGAGAGGACGCCGGACAACAGGCAACAGGCAACAGGCGGCGAACTCGCGCGCAACGAGCTCGCGCGCGAAAACGAAGCGGTCCTTCCCGGGCAGCCACGGCGCACTTTCGGAACAGAGCCTG
>JACPQR010000114.1 GCA_016190375.1 Deltaproteobacteria bacterium | reverse complement strand
TCGTCGGCCCCCCGGTCACCATCTCGACGAGCCGTCCCTCGAGCGGATGGTGCCGCCGCGTCACCCGCACCTGGGGCGGCGTCGGGCAACTGTAGTACTGGTTGTGGAACTGCTTACCCCGCTCGGAGGTCGCCGCACTTGACGAAGCGGTCGAGCTCGCGCTGGACGAAGCCGGGGAGAGCCCGCCCGCGCCGCTCGAGCTCGCTCCGGAACGCATCGACGTGATTCTGCACGACGCGGTGAAGCACGCTCCGCTCGGGATCGCGGCGGGCGTACGTGCGCCCGCTGCCAGAGCCCGCGCGTCCCCGGCCGAAGGCGGCCTGCAAACGAACTGACACCTGAACCGAACGAGCAAGCGATGCGCCAGCAGAGACGCCGCGAATCCTTCGCGATTCGCGGAGTCGGCGCCCGGCGAGCGGCTGGCGCCACCCGGCGGCCGCCAGCGTCGAGCGTGCAGTACGACGACGGCGCCGTCGTGTGGGCTATCGGAACGGACGGGGGCGGCAACGCGGGCCACGTCTTCGTGAGACGCCGAGTGGCGCCAGCGCTGCTGCCCGATGGCCGCATCGCCTACCGGCTCGACACACCCCGCAAGGGACGCACCCACCGCGTCATGACCCCGCTCCAATTCATGGCGCGAATTTCGGCCCTCGTGCCTCCCCCCCGGGTACCCTCTCGTCAGGTACCACGGTGTCCCCGGCCCGCGCTCGCGTTGGCGGCGCCTCGTCGTAACGCGCCCGAGAAGCACCGCGGACCGCAAGCCGGCTTGCCCGCTGTCGGGGCCCGGCGCGAGCGCTCCGGACGAGGGGCGCGTGCCACGGACGGCAGCCCCCGTCGCCCGTGTCCCCCCCACCCGCCCGCCTGCGGCGTCAGGGCCAGCAGGCGTTCGGGTGAGCCGAGTCGAATCCCACACGGTCCGAGTCCGACCCGTCGACAGCAGGTCGCGCAGGTACGACCACGGTTCGATCCGGTGCATCGCGCAGCTCGCAAGCAGCGAGACGAAGATCGCGTTCAACTCGCCGAGCTCGTCGGAGCCCACGAACAACCAGTTCTTCCTTCCGATCGCTTCGCGGCGACGCTCCAGCTCGCTGCGATTGTCGTGCGTGGCAGTCGCCAGTCGTCGAGGAACCGGCGCAACGAGGCGCGCTGGTTGCGCGCGTGGCTCCGGCTCGCGGCTTCGCGCTGCGGCTGCGGTTGATGCTGGAGAGCCCCCCGGCGCTCCGCGTGCGCAACGTCTTCGTGCCCGAGAGCTACCTCGACCGCGCTCGAGCTATCGACAGCTCGGATCGCCGTTGGCCGGCTCGCCTCGCTCGAGGAGCGAGATCAGTCCCGGCAGGCCGCTGCCCGCCAGAGCGAGCGGCATGGAGCCCTGCTGGGCTCGGACGTGGTTCTTCATCGCATTCTGGGCGGCGAACCGGTCGGAACCCCAGGCGCCGGCCGGGCGGACGGCATCGAAGCGCGCGCGGACCTCCGAGCGCCCGTCGGGGCGCGCCAGCACGTCGAAGTGAGCCGGGCCGACGAAGTCGGGGCCCTCTAGATCGATCCGGATGCGGTAGCCGCTCCGGCCCTGGTCGTCGACGAGGGCCTCGGGCGCGCGCATGAGCTCGTCGACCCGCGCGAGCGGAACGCCGGCCACGACGATGGGCGCCAGGCGGTAGTGGAGCGCCGTGACGCGACCCGTCGCGTCGACGACTTCCTGCAGATCCGTCACCTCGCCGTGACGCCACCAGCAGGCGAGGTTGCCGAACAGCGCGTCGCGCACGTCCTCCGGCGCCGCGTCGATGACGTCGACGGTGCTCGATCCCTCGATGAGCCACGTCCAGGTCGACGAATCCCAGACGAGCCTGTGCTCGTCGCCCTGCGTCTCGTGGATTCGGGCCGGGTACGGGATCTGGCCCTCGGTCGGGTGCACGCCTGCTTCGAGCGCGTCGGCCAGGCCGGCCCAGCCCGAGTGTCCGTCGAGCCCGAACTCGTCGCCTCCCACCAGCGCCCCGGGCGTCCGCGCGCTCACCGCCCAGAGGTGAAGCACGGCCGCGAGCGCCGGAAGGCGGCGGACCGCGCCGGTGATCTGCATGCCGGCCCAGACCTCCTTGAAGTAGACGCCGCCGTCGCGCTCGGCGATCAACAGGTACGCCTGACCGGTGAAGTCCCCCGACAGCGAGAGCGGCACCCGGTAGTCCCATTGGCCGAAGCTCGGGCTGGTTCCATCGTCGAGCCGCGAGATCGGGTCAATTCCGCCTGGCTCGGGCTCTCCCAGGACCGTTCGCACCGTCACCTTGGTGCGTAGCGACGCGAGCGGATGGAACACCTGCTCCTGCGGTCGCCAGGGCGTCCGGGGGTCGTCGAGGTCGGGACGCTCGCGGCGCGACGACAGCGCGCTGTTCCGCCAGAACCACCGCCAGTCTCCGTAGAGCGCGGTCAGGACCTCGGACGCCGTCACGCCCTCGAACCGCTGGCGCGAGAAGAGATCCACGTAGCAGCTCGCGGGACGCGTCCCGCACTTGGCCGCCAGGGCGAGGGCGCCCGAGACGGTCTCGCCGGACTCGTCGTACACCTCGTACCCCCAGGTCATGCGCGCAGCCCGACCGGTGGCGGGCGCGGAGAGCGCGTCGATGTCGCCCGACCAGGCCGCCGAGAGGAGCGCGGCCAGGACGTCGTCGGCGCAATGGTCGCCGGTGCAGGGATCGCGCAGCGGGTCGGCGGCGCGCTCTTCGGTGGCTTCCTGCTCCGGCGCCGCCAGGCAGCCAAGGAGGAACGGGATGGGCGAGACGAGGATTGCGAGCGCTGTGCGTGTCATACCGCGACACTTGGCAAGCGGCGTGCCCGCTAATTCCACTGAAATACCAGCACCGCGTCACGTCGGGGTGCGCGGCAGCCGGCCCGGCAGGGGCGGGCGAGTCACCCCGAGGTGAAGCCGTGCCCCGAGCTCACGCCTCGAGACTGGCCACGCCACGAGCAGATCGTCGAGGTGAGCCGAACGTCCGTGGCTTCGTGCGCCGCCTGATCCCTGCCTTCGTGCTCCTGATTCTTGGTGCGTCCCCCGTTTCGGCCGACCTGCGGATCCACGAGTGGGGGGTGTGGAAGATCCGGCGCGGCGAGGTCGCGCACCTCGCGGATCTGCGGCGGGAGAGCCCGCCGTTCGTCCGGCAGACGCTGCCCGGCGGATGGGCGGGCGGCGGCGCCGTCGCGAGGAAGCCCGTCGTCTTCGTGTACACGGACCGCCCCGTCGAGGTGGCAGTCGAGGTCCGCTTCCCGGGCGGCCGCCCCTGGCTGTACTACCCGAGCGTGGACCTCGAAGCCCGCGGCCCCGTGCGAAGCAACCTCGCCGGGCTCGGGCTCATGGCCCCGCACGACCGCCTCTCCTGGCGCGTGCGAGCGGTGCCGGGCCGTCACTCGACCGTTCTACCTCCGGTCGCTGCCGGGCACTTCTGGAACCGCATCCGTCAGGTTCCGTCGGCCACGCTGCTCGCACCCGACGGGACCGCGGAGCGTTTCCTCTTCTACGACGGCCCGGTCGCCTTCCCCATCGCCTACCGCGTGCGCCACCTCGGGCCCGACGCCGTGCTCGAGCATCCGGGCCCAACCGGTCAGACCGGTCTGGTCGTCGCGCTCGGCGACCGCTGGGTGCCGGTGCCAGCGATGCGTCCGGGCGCGGCGGTCGGGATCTCGCGCATCGGCTGGCGCCGCCCACCTCGCCCTATCACGACCGAGATCGCGTCGAGGCTCGTCGCGGCGGGCCTGTCGCGGGCCGAAGCACGCTCCCTCGTCGAGACCTGGCGGCCCGAGATCGACTCCCCGCGCCTGCGCGCCTTCTGGCTCCTGACTCGCGTCGAGTACGACGCGCTCCTGCCGATCACGATCGCGCCGCGCCCAAGCGAGCTCGTGCGAGTGGGCCTCGTCATCGAGGACCTCGAGCCGTGAGGGGGCACGTCGGCAGGCCACGGCTCGTTCGACCCGGCGACGGCGATCGACTCGAATCGCTGCCCATCACTCGGCCCGGACGTTGCCGGCGAGCTCGAAGATCGGCGCGTACATCGCGGCGACCGTGAGCCCGATCGCCAGCGCGGCGAGCACGGTCGCGACCACGAGGAGCGCGACGCGGCGGCGCCACAGCCCCACGGCCGCGAGCGCGACGACGAGCACCACCACGATGGCGGTCGGCCAAGTTGCGATCGCGGCGAGCGTGATGGTCGGCAGCGGCCCGCCGAAGTCGGCGAACATCTCGGTGAACGCGGGGACGAGCGCGAGGCGCGTCAGACCAAGGCCGAGCAGCCCCGCCATGGTCGTGCACGCGAAGACCACGTCGATTCCACCGATCGGCCGCTTCGTCTTCATTCTCGAGAGGTGATGATAGTCACGAATCCGCGTCGAGAAGCGACCCGATCAGGTCGCGCAAGCTCTCGGCGTCGCCCGCCGGCGCCTGCGCGGCTTCGACGCGGGCGTCGATCCATTCGCCGGGGTCGTGCTGCAGGGCGACGCCGTCCAGGGAGTAGATGCTGACCGTCGAGATCCCCGCGGCGCGGGCCGCCGCGTGGTCGGCGAGGAGCGTCTCGGCGTCGGGGTAGGGCATCTCGACCGGGTCGATTCCCGTCTCGCCGACGATCCCCAGCGCGACGGCGGCGCGATCGTCGAACTGCTCGCGCGCCGAGGCTGCGTAGCTCTCGATGACGTCCGGCCCGTGCCAGGAGCCCGACAGATCGTAGATGAGCGACTGGTACACCATGAACGACGCCTCGTCCCAGGGGACGCCGGCGATCGGCACGTCCATCTCGTCCTGGATGTCCTCGTCGCCGTCGGTCGGATCATCGAGGACGGTCGGATAGGTCACGCACATCACCTTCAGGCCCCGCGCCTGCAGGTCGCCGACGAGCGCGACGAGCTCGGCGCGGTGCGCCTCGAACGCCGCCGGGTCGCGCCCGTCGAGGATTCGCTGCAGCCCCGCGAGGACGCCCTCCTCCTCCATCGTCGCCGCGATGTCGCGAGTGCGCTCGAGGCTCATCTCCATGTCGAAGACCATCCACTCGACCGGCAACCCCGCGGCCTCGCGCCAGTCGGCGAAGGCCATCGCGGCCTCGCGCATCGCTTCGAGGTTGGTCTCGTTGGGCCAGTAGCCGTCGGCCTCGGGCAAGAGCAACCATGCTCGCACGCCGACCCCGGCCTCGCTCGCTCCCTGGAGCAGCTCCTCGAGCGCCGCGTCGCCGATCCGCGTCGATTGCACGGCGAGGTAGAGGTCGGCCCCCTCGTCCGCGAGCAGCGGCAGTCGCTCGCGCACCTCGTCGTCGCTCATGAACTCCGACCACAGCGCGACCGCCATCGGCTCGCCCGGCGCGTCGCCGTCGTCGCCGCCACACGCGGCGGCAAGGAGCGCCAAGGGCAGCGCGACCCTCATCCGCCGTACCTCTCGCCCGTGAGCACCTCCCACGCCAGCCGCCGGATGAAGTCGTGGCCCTCGCTGGTCGGGTGCGCGCAGTCGCCGTCGATCAGCCTGTCCGCCCCGCTGTTCATCCCGTGCCCGAGCAGGCCCGCGTGGATGTCGACGAGGAAGCCCGCCTGCTCCTCGGTCTCGGCCGCGATCGCCTCGTTCATGGTCGCCAGGTTCTCGAGCGCCTGAGCCCTCAGGTCGGCGGTGAACATCGGGTTCTGGATGGTCTCGCAGAACCCGTCGTCGAACTGGTCCGGCACCGTGCCCTGCCCGTCCGTCGGATCGTGGATGTTGTCCACCAGCGCGACGACCTCCTTGCCGGCACCAGGATCCTCGTACCGGTCGCGAACCAGCCGGATCATCTCGCCGAGGTTCGCTCTGAGCTCCTCGGCGGCGGTCCTCGTCGCGTCGGCGAACAGCATCGTCTGGACACTATCATTGAAGTCGTTGCCGCCCGCGTTGATGAGGACGAGGACGTCGCCCGCGACCGACGCCGGTAGATCGCCCGAAAGGGCGCCCTGCAGGTTGTCCAGCGCCTCGCCGCTCTGCGCGCCGCTCTCGGTCACCGTCCGGAAGTCCACGCCCGGGTACAGCGTCGCGAGGTCGTGCCCCGCGTAGTCCGGGAAGTCGGAGTGGTTCGTCACGAGCAGCCGCGCATACCCGCGCCCGCGAGGTCCGTTGTTTCCCTCCGCGTTGTATCCCTCGGCCAGCGAGTCGCCCACCACGATGACCAGGGCGAGCGCGTCGAGGTCGTCGACGGGGTACGCCGCGGGCTGTACGTCGGCGTCGCCGTCGCCGTCCGCGTCGGCGTCCGCATCGGCGTCCGCATCGGCGTCTGCATCGGCGTCCGTGTCCGAGTCGACGTCCGAGTCGGCGTCCGCATCGGCGTCCGCGTCCGGGTCGGCGTCGGCGTCCGGGTTCTCTCCGACGTCCGCCGTGCACGAGGCCAGACTCACGAGAATCAACAGGAAGACGGGAAGACAGGAAGGAAAAACCTCGATCCGGCCTTCCTCCCTTCCCGCCTTCCTGTTCAACCTCCGGACGAACCGTGATGACGCTGCGCTTCGCATGGCTCTCTCCTCTATTCGTCGACCACGTCCATGAACAACCGTGCGATCTCCGCGTGCCCGGTCGGGTTCGGGTGGATGCAGGTGAAGTCGAACCACGTCTCGGCATCCGGACCCCGGTAGCACTGGTTGTCCGGGTCACCCGCGTGAAAGCCGTGCCCGCAGAACGACTCGAGCAGGAAGATCAGGTCGGTCCCGGTCTCGACCGCGATCCGCATCATCCCCTCGTCCATCCGGATGAAGGCGTCGCGACCATCCGGCCACGGCTCGGTGAAGCCGGCGAGCGCGGCGCCCGGGCACGCGGTCAGGTCGCCCTCGCCGTCCGTGAACTCGTAGACGTTCGCGAACACGACGAAGACGCCGTTCGGGAACCGCGCAGGGTCCGCGAAGAGCCAGTCGACGGCGTCGCGGAGGAGCTGCAAGGCCTCGTCGACCTGCGCCAGGGACTCCTCGGGCGGGACTCCGTCGAGCGCGTCCTGGGCGATCGCGCTCATGTCGTTGCCCCCGATCGTCATCACGACGAGGGTCCGCCTGGGCTCCGCCTCGGCGAAACACCCGAGGATCTGCTCGTGGGGCGGCAGGAGCAGGTCGTCGGTCCTCGCGCCCCAGGCCGAGCAGTTCGACACCTCGAGGTCGTCGCCGAACCTCTCCGCCAGCGAGTCGGCGAGCAAGGTCCGATAGAACTGCCAGCTCAACGTCGGCGGAGAGCCCTCGGTGATCGAGTCGCCCAGGAAGACGACCCGCTCGATACCCGTGATCTCCTGGTGGTCGGTCCCGCCGCAGTGGCTGCCGACGATCGGCTCGAACTGGTCGTAGTTCGGCCCCGGCTGGTCGGGGTCGCCGAGCCCGGGGAAGCAACGCTCCTGGATCGACTCGCCGCCGCCTCCGTCATCGCCCCCATCATCCGTCCGGGGCGCCGCGGCATCGGGCTGGCGTTCGGCCCCCGCGTCCGGCTGCGCCGCGACCGCGGCATCCTGGTCACTGGCGGGCGCCGCGTCGGCGCCGGTCGAGTCGGAGCCGCAGCCGGCGAGTGCGAACGCAACGATCGGGAGGAAGGAGCGAAACCGGGCGACCATGAGGGGAAACGTGGGCAATCCACGTGCCGCCCGCTACCTGTTGGGATTGCTTGGATTCGGGAGGGTTCGTGTCCGGACTTGGACACCCCGTCGACCTCTACGAGTTGTCGGTGGGGTCCGCGCAATCGGCACCCTCGGCGCAAACGGAGGGCTCGTCGCAGTTCGTGCGCGCCCACCGCCCGGCGAAGACGCCGCCACGCGTGGTGGGGTCCGGGTCGCCGTACCGGCCACGGGCGACGCCGACGTTGCCTAGGCTGTTGATCCACTGGCCCCTGAAGTGGCCCTCGTCAGCCTGACCGCGGAAGAGCGCGATGGGCCGGCCGTCGAGGTCCACGTACTTGCCGAAGATCACGTGGGTGCCGTCCCGGCGCGTGCCCCAGATGAACCGGGCGTGGCCGACGAGGTTGCGGTCCGCGCCGTAGACCCGGCCCCTGCCGACCCCCATCCCGGGCCGGAGCGAGACGTAGCGGCCGATCAGGCCACCGTGGTTGCAGATCCCGTCGGGCGGGACGTCGTCGATCGGCTCGACCGCGACGTCGCCATCGTCGACCAGCTCGACGTCCAGGGCGGCGATGTCCTCGTCGGTGCCCATGACGTCGTCGAGAGCGGCCAGCTCGTCGTTCGGGATCGACGTGTTGTCGAGGTTCTCGTCCATCTCGAACCCGCCGTTCTCCTCCTCGAGCGCGGCCTCCACCGACGCCACGCTCTCCTCGGACGTTGCCGCGCAACCGGTTGCCATGGCCAGGGCGAGCAGCATCAAGGTCGTCTTCGTCTTCATGTCTTCCTCCTTGCGAGCGGTCCGTCGTGGCTCCAGTGCACCCCGGGTGCCAGGCAATCCGCGCGGGATCGCAGGGAAAACACCCAGCCCAGGGCGTGGACTCCCGTCTACGAGACCGCCGGACCGTCGCCGATGCTCTACAGCTCGTCGAGCGTAGGGGCCCTGATGCACTGCCCGACGGCAGGCCGGGAGCAGACGAAGCAGGCCTCGACGCCTTCCTCGGGGATCTCACCGGCCTCGATGACCGGGAGTGTGTAGCCGCACATCGGGACCACCGTGTCGCCGCCGAGCTCGGGGCACTCCTCCCCCTCGAAGCCGATGATCTGGAGCGTCGTCGGGACGTCGGCCGGAATGCCCTTGGCGAAGAACCCGTCCTCGCGGAAGGCGTCCAGGACGGCCGTTGCCGTCGTCGTCCCCGGCGGCAGGGCCTGGCAGGTATCGGGCACGTCCAGCGTGTCGATGTCCTCCGACGACTCGAAACGGATCGGCCGCGCGCGCACGGAGCGCATCTCCTCTCCCGACGCGACCTCGGTGCAGAAACGCGCGTCGACCGCGCTCAGGAGGCCCGCGCAGCTCTCCCCGTTGCCCAGCCGCACCGGGACCTCGGTGACGTCCCCGCTGCAGCCCGCCGTCAGAGCGAAGGCGAGGATCCCGACCCTCATAGCGGATCGAACCTGAGCCCCAGCTTGACCCGCAGCGGCGCCGCGCCCTGAGCCAGCTCGGCGCGCCAGGCGAAGGCCAGGACCGTTCCCTGGTAGTTCCGCTCGAACCCCTCCTCCGACTGCGAGACGGTCTCGAGGGGGAACCGCCACGCGTCGGCGCCGAGCGACGGCGCGAACGTCATCTTGAAGCCGCTGCGCCTGTCGATGACGCGAACGTCTCCGACTCCGGACCAGGTCCCGCGGCTCCTGAGCTGGTGGTCGAGGTCCGACAGGCTCTGGCCTGGGACCTCGTAGAACCGCTCGGGGTCGTCTCCGCCGAGCAGCGTCCACGCGCTCTCGATCGCGAAGGTGAGCGGGAGCGCGGGGCCCTCGATCCGGCTCACGTCGTAGGCGACCTCGATCGCCGCCTCGCCGGCTGACACGCGGATCGCCTTTCGCACCCGCAGCCCGCCCTGCTCGAGCTTGAGGAGCGCCCAGGCCGACGTTCGATCCTCGGACGCCTCGACGATCTCGTAGCGGGCGTGGGCGAGGTCGATCACGGGCTCGTACCGCTCGCCGTCCAGGCTCTCGAGCGATGCGCCGGGCGCGAGGACGTGGTCGACGAAGGAGCGCCGGACGTACGCGTCGTGCCGGACGATCTTCTCGAGCCCGAGCTCCTTGGTGCGCACGAGGTCGTGGATGGAGTGCGCCTCGTCCTCGTCCTTGACGATCTGCGCGCGCGCGATGTCCCGGTGATACGCCTCTCGTCGGCGGCCCAGGACGTTCGTCACGCAGAAGGCGCGCGGCTTGTAGTCGATCTCGAAGACGGACGCGCCCGCGTCGGGCTTGACGTAGACGTCGAGCGCCGGGGTCTCCAGCATGATCTCGGGCCGGAAGTCCGCGTCGTGATCGTTCACCTCGGCGCGAACGACCTGCCTCGGCTCGCTCAGCGCCTCGGCCTCGAGGAGCGACTGGTATAGCGCGTGGCGCAGGTGCGAGAGGTACAGGCCCCCGAACAGCCCGTGCCAGTAGGCGCAGTTGCACTGGCCGCGGTACAGCGCGCGCACGGCCTTCGGATCCGGGGTCGACAGCGCCGCGACCTTCTGCGAGACGCGGAGCATCTTCTTGTGGATCCGGTTGGCCTCGTCGTACTTGACGAGGAAGTTCTGCCAGATGCCCCCGCGCAGGAACGGCCTCGCGTCGTCGAAGAGCCCCTGCTCCTTCGCCCTCGACCGCACGTCGTGCAATCGCGCCGACGCCTCCGACGGCAGCGCCCACTCGCCCATCTCCTCGTAGGAGCCGGCGGGCAGGTACACGCGTCCCGCAGAGGCGCGTGCGTCGATCTCCTCGGCCGGAAGCACCAGCTCGACGTCGGGCGTCTCCTCGAGAGCCTTGAAGAAGCTCGAGAGCCATCCCCGCTCCCAGACGAGCTTGTGGCTGCCCGGCCACAGACCGAACTTCTCGCCGTCGTCGCCGTACGTGACCGTCTGTCCCCCGAGCGCGCCCAGCGCGCCGATCAGCTCGGGCACGTCGCGGTAGGGGATCGAGTAGCGCATCTCCTGATCGATCGGGAAGATCGCGACGGGGGCGCCCGCCTTCTCGGTCACGTAGTACCCCGAGAGGCGACCCGTGAGCCCCGCGGCCCGGAAGTGCGAGTCGTCGAGCAACGTGTAGCTCATGCCCGCGAGCGCGAGGAGGCGCGCCAGGTCGGGCTCCCACACGCGCTCGGCGAGCCACATCCCGCGGGGCCGCTTGCCGAACAGCCGCTCGCACTCGTCGGACAGGAGGCGGATCTGCCCGAGAGCGTCGCGCTCCGGGAGCACCGCCAGCATCGGTTCGTACATCCCGCCGCCGAGGATCTCGATCTGGCCGCGCTGGACCAGGAGGCGGAGGATCGCCAGGAGGTCGGGCCGGCGAGGCTCGAGCCACTCGAGGAGCGGTCCAGTCAGGTGCAGGCCGACGCGGGCCGATGGGGTTCGCCCGAGGATCTCGATCAGAGGCGAATAGCAGCGCCTGGTGGCGTCCTCGAAGACCGAGTCGAAGTTCCCCACAGGCTGGTGGCAATGAAGGACGATGACGAGGCGGGTCGGCGGCATGGGCTCTCTCGTGGGAACGATAGCCCATATGACCCACAAAGTTGACCCTCGAGGCGCCGGTCGAATACGAGTAGGGGATCGAGATGCCCCGCCCGATCATCGTGGTCGGGCTCGCCGTCTTCGTCTGGGCCGGCGACGCCCCCGGTTATCGCGAGCTCGCCGAGCCAGTCCCTGCGGCTCGTTCGTCCGAGGCTCCACGGCCCCGCAGGCCCAGCGCCTCGCGCCGGCCAGCCAGGCACGCGCCCCGGGTTCAGATCACGCTCGACGCCGGCGTGACGCTGGTCGACCTCGCGCGCACCTACGAGATACCGGTAGCGCGAATCATCGCCGCGAACGGGATCCGCGAGCCCCGATCGCTGCACGCGGGACGCAAGCTGGTCATCCCTGGCGTCTCGAAGAGGAGGCCGCTGCGGCGGCGCCCGATCTGCAAGAGCCCCGCCGTCGAGTTCTTGAGAGTCGCAACCGACGAGCAGGTGCGTGTCGTGTTGACACGATGCAACGGAGAAGCCGACCCGGCGGGCGTCGAGCGACTGAGCCACCTCGCCCGCTCCCTGCGTGCGGACGCCGAGCTGACGCTGCACCCTCGCCTCCTGGAGATGCTGCAGAAGGTCGCGACGCATTTCTCGGGTCGGCGTCTCGAGGTGATCTCCGGCTACCGGCCGCACAAGCAGGGCCGCGTCGGAGTCTCGAACCACACCCGAGGCCGCGCCATCGACTTCCGGGTCGCGGGCGTGCCGAACGAGACGCTCCGCGATTTCTGTCGCGCGTTCGACGACGCCGGCGTCGGGTACTACCCGAACAGCGTCTTCGTCCACCTCGACGTCCGCGACCAGGGCTCGGGAAAGGCCTTCTGGGTCGACTACTCGCGACCGGGCGAGGCCCCCCGCTACGGGAGGGGACGAGGTTAACAAGTTCACGAATCAGGTCTTTCGTGAACTTGTTAACCTCGTCCCCTCAATCATCGTCCCCTCAATCATCCCCTCAATCAAACAGGGGGTAGTTCCGTCGAAGGTCGCGGTATAACCATCGGCATGGGCAGGCTCACCACGATTGCCTGGGCTCCCGCGGCTCTGGCGCTTCTGTTCGGCTCCGAGGCTTCTGCTCAGCAGGCCTCGCTCGCGCAGCCTCAGACGGTAGGGACCGCCATGGCGCTGGCGATCGAGCCGGCGTTCCACTTCGTCAACACCTCCGACAGCGCCGCGTCGTCGGGCACGCTCGAGTCCGCCGGCGTCGGGCTCGGGGCCAGCGTGCGAGGCATGCTCTTTCCGCTGGCTCGGTCGGACGGCCCGATGGGCTTCGGCATTCAGGCCTCCGCCTCGTACTCGCAGCTCTTTGCGGAGTCGAGCGGGCTTCTAGTCGGGATGGGCGGCCTGCGCTACGAGCTTGGCCAGGCGCGCGTCGCGTACTGGATTGATTTCAACGCGGGCTACGGCGTTGCTTCGGAGCTCGGCAACGCAGGGTACTTCGACATAGGCATCGGCTGGCAGTTCGGCCTGACGCCCTCGTTCATGTGGGGCATCGCAGGTCGCTGGAGCTTCTTCTTGCCCGGACGAGAGGTGGACCTCGGGGGTGGCTCGACAGCCACTCTCAACTACAGCCTCCTCTCGATCGGGCTGTGCTTGCAGTGGGGGCCTCCTCGCTGGCAGGAGCCGCAGGTCACCCCGATCCCGATCGCGCAGAACCCCGTGCAGCCGCAGTACCAGCCGCAGCCGCAGTACCAGCCGCAGCCGCAGTACCAGCCGCAGCCGCAGTACCAGCCGCAGCCGCAGTACCAGCCGCAGCCGCAGTACCAGCCGGCGCAGCCGCAGCCGGTGCAGCCGCAGCCGGTGCAGCCGCAGGTAGCTCCGGTCGGCCCTGGACCGCAGCCGCCGCCTTCGGTGCAGTACCAGTCGGTGATCGGTCCACCGGACCAGGACGGAGACGGGATCGGCGACGACTCCGATGCCTGCCCAACCTACGCGGAGGACGTGAACGGACGTGACGACAACGACGGCTGCCCCGACGCCGACCGTGACGCCGACAGCGTCCCCGACGTTCTCGACCAGTGTCCCGGGCGCCCCGAGGACTTCGACGGGATCCGCGATGAGGACGGCTGCCCGGACTAGGCTCTGCTGGACCCCAGATGCGCGTGCGAGCAGGGGTCGCGCGCCGATTTTTGCCGCCCGTGGCGGCGCCGCCTAGAATGACTGGCTGATGCGGCGCCGCCTGCTGCTCGTGAGCTGCCTGCAGCTCGTGATGCCTTACGGGTGCAGCACAGCCGCACCGAGCCGCGCGGCGCCAAGCCGCGCGGCGCCAAGCCGCGCGGCGCCGAGCCGCGCCGCAACGAGCCGCATGTCGAGTGAGCCCGTTGCAGGGAGGCCTGCCGCCCGGGCCGCTCCTGCCCCCGAACGACCAGCGCCGCCCGAGCCTCCAGCGATCCCCGCCCCGCCGCCGCTGCCCGTGGCAGCGACGGGGGTGGCGGATTACTTCCTCTCCGAAGTGTTCGCCGAGCCGAGGATGGCCGCGCGGATCATCGGCTGGGTCCAGACCGGCAGCGAGCTCGAGCTCGGAGCCCGCCTCGAAGGCCACAGAGGTGGTGGCTGCCCGCAAGGCTGGTGGCCTCTCGCCGACGGACGAGGTTACATGTGCGGCGGCCGCGGCCTGCAGGTCGGAAAGAAGACTCGCCCCACTCGCCGCGGGACCGCGATTGCTCGCCGCGGCGAGCTCGTGCCGTACAAGTATGCGCTGATCCACGCCCAGAGCGGCTCGCCACGTTACGCCCGCAGACCGACCGAAGAGGAGCAATCGGCCAAGGAAGCCCTCGGGCCGGCAGGCGTGGATGGCGGTCTCGTGAGCGGCTTCATGCGCCGCGGCTTCATGGTGAGCGTTCGCGGCGTCGCGGGCCGCCAGCCGCGAGCGTTCTGGTCGTGCGTGCGCGGCGGCTACGTCCGGTACGATCACGGCTACACCTTGAGACCGCGTCCGTTCCGAGGCGTCGCCGCCGGCCCCATCACGCTGCCGATCGCGTTCGTCACCGCCTATCGGCCCAAGCGCTACCGCGAAGCCGCCGGTGCCCTCGTCGAGGACGGAGAATCCGAGCGGCTGGTTCACTTCGCCCTCGCCGGTGAACGAACGGTGGGAGGCGAGCCCGTCCTCGCCGCTCCCGACGGCGCGCTGTTCAAGAGGGGCGATTGCTCGCTCGTGCGACTGCCCCCGCGGCCGCCCGACCTCGCGGCGGCAGAGCGCTGGATCCACGTCTCGCTCGCCGACCAGGCGCTCGTCGCGATGGAAGGAGACCGGGCCGTATACGCGACCGTCGTGTCGACCGGCCAGCCGACGCCCGGCCGCCGGACCCGCCCCGGCACGTTCCGGATCGAGTCCAAGCACGTCTCGGCGACCATGGACGACGACTCCGCCGGCGATACGTACTCGATCGAGGACGTCCCCTGGACGATGTTCTACGACCACTCGTACGCCCTGCACGGCGCGTTCTGGCACGAGCGATTCGGC
This sequence comes from Deltaproteobacteria bacterium, assembly GCA_016190375.1. GTDB lineage: Bacteria > Myxococcota_A > Polyangia > JACPQR01 > JACPQR01 > JACPQR01. Next base: position 15,965 of record JACPQR010000114.1, on the reverse strand, counting down.
CATCCGCAGAGCCACGGCTGCGTGAACCTCTCGGCGGCCGACGCGCGGTGGCTCTTCGAGTGGGCCGGCCCCACCCTTCCTCCCGGCTGGTACGGCATGGTCGCAACCAGCCGGAACCCGGGATCTCGGGTGGTGATCCAGTGATCGTTCCCGCCTAGTTCACGCGAAAAACGGGCCCTCGCTTGACGCGTCGCCGGGTCGGCTTTAGCCTTTGTTCGTATCGTTCAGAATGCCGGCCGTCCGCTCACCTCGTTCCTCGAACCAAACATTCCGAGTCAGGGGAGCCAATCGTCCGGGTTTGGGAAGAGAAAGGGAGCGTCCATGGGGACCAGGCTATACGTAGGTAATCTCTCGTACGATGTGGACGAGCAGGCGCTTCGGCAGGTGTTCGAGGCGGACGGCCGCAAGGTGGTCGAGGTCAAGATCATCGTCGACCGCGAGACCCGGCGCCCGCGCGGTTTCGCCTTCGTCGAGATGGCAAGCGACGCCGACGCGAAGGCTGCCGTCGAGGCGCTCGACGGGACTCAGCTCGAGGGCCGGCGCCTGACCGTCAACGAGGCTCGGGAGCGCGAGCCGCGCGGTGGCGGCGGCGGCGGCGGCGGGTACGGCGGAGGCGGTGGTCGCGGCGGTGGCCGCGGCGGCCGTGACCGGTACTAGCCAGCTTCCACCGGCCCTCGCCGCGTCAGAACCTGCTTTCCCTGCGCAGCGCCTGCGCCACGGTCTCGCACTGCGCGAGCGCGTGTCCCCAGCCCATGCCCTTCACGAGCAAGAGCGTCAAGTAGTAGCCCGAGCCGACCGCGCGGATCAGGAAGTCCATCTCGCTCCCCCTCACGTGGATCGAGTCGAGCTCGCCCAGCCCCTGCTTCTCGAGAAGCTCGCGGAGCGACGCGAATATGCTGCTCCACTGCGCCGCGGCGATCTTCGTATCCCAGGTCTCGAGGAACGAGCAGTAGTCGACCGCCTCGCCCTCCGCGTCGGAGAAGATCGCGGCGAGCGCACCCGGGCAGCCGAGCACGATCTCCTCGAGCGATGCGGTGAAGGCAGTGGGCGCCTCCTCGCGTACGCCCGCGGGCTCGTCGTCGAGGCTCATGGCTCCGCGATCCTCGAGAGTACGTCGCCGTCTACGCTGATCCTCGCGCGCTTCGTCAGGCGAGCCACGAGCTCCTCGAAGCGGGCGCGGCGCAGCCGGATCACGATGGCCTGGACAATCCGGGGCCTCGCCTCCTCGGCAGACGGGCCGAAAAGGTTCCTGCGGGATCGGAGGCGTACGACATGCCAGCCGAAGCTCGTCCGGAACGCGTTCGAGATCTCACCCGGTCGATGCAGCTTCAGCGCCTCGTCCACGAGCTCGTCCACGTACGTGCCGTCACGGACGAACTCGCCCAGCTCTTCGTGAGTCGCGGCGAGCTCCGGCGTCGAGAAGCGCGCGGCGAGAGCGGCGAATGCGGCCTCGTCGGCGACCTCGAGCGCCGCGTGTTGGATCTTCGAGGCCAGCTCACGCGCGCGGCTGACCTGGCTATCCGTCGCGCCTTCATCGAGCCGGACGAGGACGTGATCCGCGGTCAGCGCTTCCGCTTTCCGGTACTCCCCGGCGATCTGGGCCGGCGAGACGTCCTCCTCTCGGACGGCCGACTCGACCTCCACCTCGAGGAGCTTCTGCACCTGCGCTTGCTCGCGCGCCCAGGCGAGCTCCCCGTGTCCGAGGATCCCCCTTCTGCGCGCCTCCTGGACGGCCAGCTCCTCGTCGACCAGCCTCGATGTCGCATCGCGGGCCCCCAGACCGTCCCTGCGCATTCGCTCCATGACGTCCCGCACGAGGATCTGGGTCTCGCCGACTTCGGCCGCGACCTCGCTCCGCGGAGGCGCCTGGGTGCTCGGCTCCGCCACGGGTGGCTCGCCGGAGCAGGCGAGGACGAGGAGCGGTAGAAGCCCGGCGCTTCTCATCATTCGGCGAGCGACGATCGCAGAAGCTCCACGCCCGAGCGCACCACGGCGAAACCCACGAACATGATGAGGATCGCCGCGACGTAGTCGCGCCTCTGCAGGTACACGACGCACTGGTAGAACAGGCCGAGGCTTCCCAGGACCAGGACGGTGCCGAGCGCCTCCGGAAGCACGCGTCGCACGGTTTGCAGACGATACCCGATCACGAGACCGCGCGCATCCAGACGAGGGCGATCGACGCCAGGGCCGCGAGGGCCAGGAGCAGCACCGTGCCGCGGAGCCGCCGAGCCGGGCTCGCAATGGGCTCCTCGAGAGCCGGCCTCCGGAGGGGAGGTCCGAAGTACACGAGCAAAACGCCGACCGGCAACGCCAGGGCCGCGGCGCCGATCGCGACCGTCGCCGCCTGCGCGGAGGACCCGTACGCGCCGGAAACGTCCTCGGCCAGCCCGGGCCTCAGATACGCGGCCCAGATCATGGTGGCCGGAACGAGCGCAGCCGAAGTGAGGACGATTCCCCGCGCGATCTTCCGCCGGGTCGCGCTCGCGTCGATCGCCCATCCCTGGATGGGGACCGAGCGGTGGGGGGTCGGTTCGAGACCCACCCGCCCGATCACGAACAGAGCGCCGGCCCCGTAAGCGAGGACCGCGGCCGCCGCGACGACCAGGTTGCCCGGCCCGTACACGTTCACGCCGGTGAGATCGCGCAGGGCCGTCAGAGGAACGAGGAGCCCCGCTGGATAGCCGAGGAGCAACGAGGGTGGGGCGAGCCTCCGCGCGCTCTGCACGACAGGCGGGCGCAGCGTGAATGCGGCGCCCGCAACGAGCACCGCCAGCGGGAGCGCGCACAGGATCCATCCGCCCGTGCCGATCCCGACGTGGACCGCCGGCAGGCAGATCAAGATCACCCAGAGGTTCACTCCGAGAGCCCCGGTCAGGACGACGGGAAGCAGGCGCCGCAAACGTCGCCAGCGTAGCATGGTACGATCGCGCGGCATCGTGCGGCCGGGGCTCGATCAGCTATTGCAGCGCGACGTTGGTCCATTCGCGCTCCTCGCGGCGCTCGCGCTCGTCTCGGGTTGCGGCGGCACCGAGTACTCCGTCTCGGTCACGTTCGATCCGCCCGAGCTCGCGGCGTCGGCGAGGTCCGTCAGCGTCTCCCTCGCGAGGGCTTGCCCTCCTGCCGGCGCAATGGGCCAGAAGCCCCCGGGCCCGCTGCGGTCGGTCGAGGTTCGCCGCGGTCAAGAGGCCCAGCCTCTCGGACCGGCCGAGCCGGGCCGCTATGGCCTTCACGCGATTGCCATGAACGGTGAGTGCGGCGTCGTGGCGGCCGGCTGCACGGTCGTGGATCTCGAGGAGGGTGAGGGGAGGACGTTGACCGTCGTGGTCCGCGAAGCGACGGGCGAGGGCTGTTCCGAAGGCGAGAGTTGCATCGACGGCCGGTGCGAGCCCGCGCAGCCCGACGGCGGCGGTCCCGACGCCAGCCAGCCGGACGCCTCGGCGCCGGACGGCGGTGGCACGGACCCGGACGCCGCCGTCGACGGGGGTCCGGACGCGGGCGCCGATGCAGCCCCGGATGCCGCGGGCGACGCGGGGCCGGACGCCGAAGCGGACGCCGGCCTGGATGCCGGCCAGGACGCCGGCTGCGACCTCGGCGATCCGTCCATCGTCGGGTCCCTCGCCATCAACGGGACCAAGCTGGACGTTTCGGGGACTCACGCATACGTGGCGGGCTGGTGGGAGGGTCTTCGCGTGGTGGACCTCTCGGACCCGGCCGATCCGACCGTGGTCGGCACCGCCGTCACACCGGGCTCGGCGGCGGCCGTCGCGCTCGTCGAGCCCTACGCCTACGTCGCCGCCGAGTGGGGCGGCTTGCAGATCGTGGACGTCGGCGCTCCCGAAAATCCGGTGATCGTCGGCTCCGTGGCCACCCCGGACGACGCGCTGCACGTCAGCGTGGCCGGCAGCTTCGCCTACGTGGCCGCCGCGGACGCCGGGCTCCGGATCATCGACGTCTCGGACCCGACTGATCCGGTCGAGGTCGGATTCGAGGACGCTCAGTACGCCCTGAGGGCGTACGTGTCCGGGGCCCACGCGTACGTGCCGAATTCCTGGACGGCGCTCAGGGTGATCGACGTCTCCGATCCGGCGAACCCCACCGTGGAGGGCAGCATCGACGTCACCTCCCCCTGGGACCTCGCGGTCGTCGGCGAGATCGTGCTCCAGGCGACCCAGAGCGGCGAGCTGCGCATCATCGACGTGTCGAGTCCGGACGATCCCGACCCCGTCGATGCCATCATGGTGACGGACTCTCACTTCGCGGTCCGCGTCTACGGTTCGCGCGCGTACATGGCAATCGCCTACGAAGGCTTCGCGGTGTACGACGTCGCCGAACCCACCGCCCCCGTGGAGCTCTTCCGCCTGGACACTCCTGGTGACGCGCACGACATCGGTGTCACGGGGTCGCTCGCGGTCATCAAGGACTGGAAAGGCACGCTGCAGGTGATCGATCTGGGCTGCCTGGCACCCTGACGCGATAGATCGCGTTCCCATTCCCGACGACCCTCAAATCCACCGGCACGGCCCTCGCGGGCTTGGGGACGTGCAACGTAGGCGCCCTACCGGGCGCGGTATCTCGAACACGTTCCAATTGCGTGTGCTCGAGCGCCGCCGTGGCAGCGGAGGCGAGCGTTTCGCAGCGAGCTGCCCAGCCAGAGCGCGCCCACCGACGCCGACGTTCGCATCCGTAGGGCGCCGCTCGCCCCTCAGCCCGCGAAACGCCGGTACGCCCGGACCATGGCCTCGGCGCGTACGGCCCAGTCGTACTCGGCGACCGCGATGGCGCGCAGACGCTGCGGCAGATCGGGGGCGGTCGCCTCGCCGAGGAGCGACGCGAGCCGATCGGCGATGCCCTGGACGCGCAGTTCTGGCTCGAGCGGCAGCCGCATCCGCTCCACGAGCTCCTCGCCCAGATGAGGCACCAGGAGGTCGAGCCCCTCGGCGAAGCCGCTGAAGCTCGATGCCGCCGGAAGGACGCCGTTCGAGAGGGACTCCATCAGAACCAGCGGGTAGGCCTCCGGAATCACCGACGGAAACACCGCGACGTCCGCGCAAGGGAAGAGGTGACGCAACAGCTCGTGGTCGAGCCGCCCGAGGAAATGGACGTGCTCGGCGAACCGGGGGCCCGCGCAGAACAGCACGGCTCGGCGCGAGGGCTCGACCAGGTGGCGAAGGACGTCCTCCCATGGCCCCTCGAGATGAGTGTCGTCCAGGTCGTTGCCGCGCGAGACCAGCCCGCCGACGAGCGGCTCGTCTCGGGCGGCGATGCCGTCGACGAGGCCTTCGAGCACCTCGCGGTACGCGCCCGATCCGACGATCACGAGGTGCGCGTCGGGAACTGCCTTCAGGACGGCCGGCATCGCGGCGATCACGCTCTGCAGACCCTTGCCCACGGTCAGGGCGCCGACGAACAAGACGATCTTCCCATCCGTCCACGGAATGCGGGCGAGGTGCTCCGACATGTCCGCATCGGGTCGGTCGTGGACGTAGGCGTCGCGCTGAGCGCGAACCGCCTCGATGTCGCCGGACAGGAGCCGCCGACGGAGCTCGGCACGGAGCTCGGGAGGCTTGCCCCCCGTGAGCTTGCTCTCGCGCAGGCGCGCGATCGACCGGGCGCGGCCGGATCGCGAGATCGGCGAGAAGAGATCCGTGTCCACCCCGACACCGACGATCTCGGTGCGCTCGCGGATCCGGTCGCGCAGGTCGTCGAAGAGGTCCAAGAGCCGTCCCTGCACCTCGCGGCTGCCGATGATCAGACCCGCGGCGGCTTCGATCGCATCGTGTGCCAGCGTCCGGTACCGCTCCTGGATGCGGACCGTGTACTCGATGGCGCTGCCGTGCGGGTAGATGACGAAGGGGACCCCGAGCGGGCGGCACGCGTCGGCCGCGATGGTGGGCTGCAGGACGACGTGGTTCGCGTGCAGCACGTCGACGGTGTGCCTGGCGAGGACCGCCGCGACGGCCTGCGTCCAGATCCGGCGAGTCTCCTCCAGCTCCGCGGCCGACAGATCGACGAACGCCTTGACGTTCCCCGTCCGCTGCTTGTCCGTGACGAAGACCGGCCGGACGTCCGCGTGGGGCAGACAGTGGATCGTGAAGCCCGGCGCGTCCGACCGCCGGCAAGACAGCTCCGAGCAGGTCCCGTCGGCCGTCCAGCGAAACGCCCTGAGCGCTCCCTCGATCGCCTCGGGTCGAGGCTCACGACACAGGACCTCGACCTCGTGCCCCGCCCTCGCCAGTGCGCGCGCCAGGTAGCGTGTGTACTCGTTGCTCCCCGATCCGGACAGCTCGTAGCCGTGCAAGAGGCCGATTCGCATCCGGCCCAGGGTCGCCCAAGTCGCGCCTCGACGCCATAGCGGCCCGGGCGCCATCGACCTGCCCAGACCGCTGACTGCCCGGAGACCGCCTGCGTCTGCACCCGTCGCGAGACCGGCGCCGCTTGCACGAACGGTCCTCTGAGCGCCTCGCTACTTCTCCAGCCTCACCGATCGGGCCGTGACGGTCCCGCTCTCGATCGTGATGACGATGGCCCTCTCCTCGTCGCCCTGGACCGAGCGGAGGCGCAGCGTGTGGCGACCGGGCCGGAGCGGCAGTCGCAGGAGCGGCGTCCTGCCGAGCCTCTGGCCGCCCTCGAACACGTCGGCGTTCGGGACGGCGAGCAGGTTGAGCAGCCCGGGCTGGGTTGCGCCGGTCGCCGGGGCCAGCGCCGCGCCGCGCCCGCCGATCTTCGCCGGCGCCTTGGCGGGCTGCGCCTTGTGGGCACCGGGCGCGGGGCTATCGGGCGTCTCGGGCCTCGATGCCTCCGGGCGTTCCGCATTCCCCCGAGGTAAGGGCGTTTCCTCGGAGCTCGCTCCGTGAGCTACGGCCTCGGTCGATCTCGAGCCGGAGGCCGGCTCCGACCCTCTCGCTACGGCACCAGCGGCCGTTGGATCTGCCGAGTCGACTGGCGCCTGGCGGCGAGCCGATCGCACGCGATCCGCGGGCCGCTCCGGCGCGACCCCGTCTGCCGGCAGGCCACGCGTCGCGATCCACCCACCGAACGCCAGCAAGGCGAGGACGCCGCCGATCGCCGCGAGCTTCCTCCAATGCCTCGTCGGCTCCGCGGGCCCGATGGTGACGATCACGGACGACGTCGGCGCCTCGGAGGCCTCCGGGACCGGCTTGTCCGCGGGCGCCGCCTTGAGCATGGCGTTCCTCGCGGCCAGCAGCTCGCTGAACGTCGTGCGCATCCATGCCGCCACCTGCGCCGCGCCGCATGGCTCGCCCAGCGCGAACAGCGCCGACTCCAGCTCGTCGGCGAACAGCGCCGCGCTCTCGTGGCGGGCGGCGGGCTCGCGATCGAGCGCCCTCTTCAGCGCGGCGCCGACGGCGGGCGGCACTCGCACCCCGAGCGACTCCAGCGCGGGAACGGGCCCCGACAGGACCGCCAGGAGCGTGTCGGCCTCGTTGTCGCGACCGAAGAGCTTCTGGAGCGTGAGCGCCTCCCACAGGACGATCCCGAGCGAGAAGATGTCGGCCCGCCGATCCACCGGGCGCGAGCCGACCGTCTCGGGCGCCATGTAGGCGAACTTGCCCTTGATCATCCCCGAGGTCGTCTCGGTGACGCGGCCGCGCGCCCTCACGATGCCGAAGTCGACGACCTTCGAGATCCCGTCGTACAGGACGAAGATATTCGACGGCGAGACATCCCGGTGCACGAGGCCCAGCGGCGTGCCATCGGGTCCGGTGAGGTCGTGCGCCGCCGCCAGCCCACGCGCCGCGTCGGCCACGATGCGGATGGCGAGCCCCGCGGGAAGCCCGGTCCCGGCCTTCGCGCGCTTGATCAGGCTCGAGAGCGACTCGCCGTGCAGGTACTCCATCACCATGTATGGCACGCCGTTCTGCTCGCCGAAGTCCTGCACCGCGCACACGTTCGGGTGCGAGAGATGGGCGACGAGCCTGCCCTCGTCGAGGAACATCTGGACGAACCGGCGCTCGGCGGCCAGGTGCGGGTGGATGACCTTCACCGCCACCCACTTCTCGAAGCCATGAGCGCCCGTGGCCTGTGCGAGGTACACGGATCCCATCCCGCCGTGAGCGACGCGGTAGCGCAACCGGTACCGGCCGAGCGTCCGCTCCTCGGGCTGTGGTGGTACCCCTTCCTCCGCGGGATCGCTCGACGCCGAGCCCAGGCCAAAAGCGCTCGAGCTCAAAACCCCTCCACCTGGGGGCGACCGAGCGTGATCTCGCCGCCGCCGGAGGAAGCCAGAAGTCCCACGACCACCGCCGTCGCGACGACGGCCGCCCCGGCCCCGGCCCCGATCCAGATCCACGTCGAGCCCGACCCGCCCCGGTCGGTGGCGACGGCGCCGCGCGGCCGGCCGTCCTGCAGGGCCCGCAGGACGACGCTCCTCGTGCCTTCGCGCAAGAGCGCCCCTTGCGGGGTCCGCGCGCTGGCCTCGCACCTGATGCCGTCGCCCGGGCGCATCCCCCTGGTCGCGACCGCGAGCTCGACAGCTCCGGACGAGCTGGTCGCCTCCGTCGCCTCACCCGAGCCGCGGCACCTGAGCTCGATCGGGCCCGAGAGCATATCCGGCACGCCCCCGATCCGAGCGCGCGCGCGCACGGGCGCGCCGGCGATCGGATCGGGTGGCAGATCGATCCCGAGCTCCACCGCCTGACCCCCTCTGGCGGAGGATGCCCGAGCGAAGAGCGCGTTCGTCTCCTCCGGGGCGCCCTCCGGGGCCGTCACGCGCGGCTGCAGGGCGACTGCCGCGTCCGCATGGGCGCGCGCCGACGACGGCCGATCGAAGAGGAGATCGAGGGCAGTCAGGTACCGATGCGCTTCGGCCAGGTCCGGAACCGACGCCGTGCTGCTCGCGGCGACGGCCGTGAACATCGCGCGCGAGTCGTCGAATCTCGCCTCGGAGAACGCTCTCGCCGCCTCGTCGACCGTCTGGGCCGGGGCAGGGAACGGCAGCGCCATGAGCGTGGCGGCCACCGCGACAAAACGTCCCATCGCGCCCCGAAGATATCACTCCTCGGGGACGACGATCTCGCGGCTGCGCCAGTCCTCTCCCCCCCGATCGTCGCGCAGCACCGCCACCAGCGTGCAGCTACTCGGCTCCGAGGGGGCGCGGTAGGTCGCGGCCAGGTCGTCGGGCCCCCCGCTCTTCAGGCTCGTCGCGCTGCCGCAGGTGAAGTAGTAGGAGAGGAAGAGCTCCTCCTCGGTCGAGACGCGTTCGCCCGCCAGGTTCAGCTTGTCGTAGGTCTCGACCGAGTCTGCGGAGACGACCGGCGTCACCCGGATCGACTGGCTCGTGGAGGCGGGATGGGGATCGGGCTCTTCTTCCTCCTCGTCACCGAGGAGGAGCGCCTCGAGGGTCGGGTTGCGGTTCGCCACCTCCTCCTCGGACACGACGACGCGCTTGATCGCGCGCTCCACCTCGCTCGGCGTGGTTGCCACGACCGTCACGACCTGGTGCACCGGAAGACCGACTGCGTCCAGATACTCCTCCCAATCGGGACCGATCTCGATCTCGGCCGTCGTGCCCTCGCCGAGATCGATCGAATCGTCGAACGTCTCGCAGCCTTGCCGCATCCCGCCGCGGGCTGCGCATTGCCACATGTGGGTCGTCGCGATGGCGCCGCCGGGCGCGAAGACCAGCGCCTGGAGCTCGGCCCTCTCTCCCACCCGCAGCTCGGGCGGCTCGGCGCGGACGGCGAGGATCCTGAGCTCGTCGAGCACGTGCCCGTTGTCGAACTCCGGCCGGCAACCTGCGAGGAGCGCGAGCGCCATCGCGAACGGGGCTCTCATCAGAAGCTCGCTCCGAGCCCGAGGGTGCCGACGATGGGCAATCCGGTGAAGTAGCCACTCTCCTCGTAGTTGTAGCTGTAGAGCAGGAGCTCGGGGTTCTGGCGATTGTAGGCGTTGAGCACCTCGAGGTAGGCGCGGGCACGCCCGCCCAGGAGCGGGAAGTCCTTCTCCAGGCGGACGTCGAGCTGGTGGAATGCCGGAATCCTCTCGCTGCCCCATTCGCCGTAGGAGGCGCGGTAGCGATCGGTGTCGACGTCGAACGTCGAGCCGTCCACCGGCAGGATTGGGTTTCCGGTCACCCAGCTCCACTGCGTGCTCAGACGGAAGGAGGCGCCGAGATCGATCGAGACCACGAGGTGGAGGATGTGGGTCTGATCGTACGCGTATGGCTGCGGCTCGCCGCCGGGATAAGCGCGCTCCGCCCTCGACAGGCTGTACGACACCCAGCCGGACACGCGGTGCCGGCGCGCCCGGCGCAGCAGCACCTCGATCCCGTGAGTCGTCCCGGTCTGGCCGTTGGTGAGGTTCTCCCACGTCGGGTTCCCGTCCCGGTCGACCACCCCGCCCGATCCCATCACTCCGTTCGTCAGCCGGTTCTGGTACGCCTCGACCTCGAGGCTCGTGTCCCCGAAGCGGAAAAGAGCCCCTCCCAGTACCTGCACGGTTCGCTCGAGGTCGAGATCCGGATTGCCGAAGTCGCCCGACAGGTCACGGGGCAGGGGCGCCTGGTGGTAGACGCCGGTCGCGATCTCGAGCCGGAGCCAGGATGTGGCGTCCGCGAACGCTGCCAGACGTGGCTCCAGCGTCTGCCGGTCGTTGCCCTCGGGGAACTGGTAGTGGTCGGCGCGAATCCCGAGCGTGGCCTGTGCCCTCGCCGTCTTCGCCACGAGCTCCAGGTACCCGGCGGCCAGCGAGATGCCGTCGCGACCTGCGTTCCGTATCGTGTACGGGTCGGTTCGCGGCGTCGGGAACTCCCCGATGAACGGATCGATGCCGGGCAGCTCGTAGCGGAAGTCGAAGGACTGCTGCTCGAGGTCGAGCCCGCTGCGGAGCGTGAAGCGCCCCCCGATCTCGATCGCCGCGTCGGCGCGCGCTCTGAGGGTCAGGAGGCGATAGTCCAGATCGTCCGCGCCGGTCTGGACCACGATGTGGTCCCATCCGAAAGCGGGCGAGACCGAGAGCGTCAGGGGCCCGTGGGACCTGCGGAGCGTGACGATGGTCCTCGTCAGGAGGGTCTCGTTCTCGAGCCGCTCGCCACCGGGTCCGGTGAGCGTCTCCACTCCCTCGGGCACCGGGAAGACGAGCTGGTCGTCCGAGCCGAAGAAGAAGATCGACAGGTCGCCGAGGTCGCCCGCGGGCAGGTCGTATCGAGCCTGCAGGTCGTAGTAGACGGGCGTCGCGGTCTCGCCCGTGAGGTCCTCGACGAAGTCGCCGAGGATGCTGCGCCTGACGGCCGCCGCGAACGAGCCGCCGCCGAAGGTGGGCGTCGACGCGTACACCGCTCCGTCGATCGCGTCGACCTCGAGCTCGAGGTGCGGCCGCTCCGGATCAGGGCGCCTCGACCAGGCCTCCACGAGCCCTGCCATCTTCCGGCCGTTCCGGACGCCCCAACCTCCGGGATGGAGCTCGACGCGATCGAGGACCGCGGGGTTCAGGATCGCGGGCCCCTGCAGGAAGTGATAGAGTTGCGGCACGGGATGCCCGTCGACGAGCACTCCCGTGTCCCACGGCGATGCGCCCCTGACTATCAGGTCGCCCGCCGTGACGCCCGGCCGCGCCACGCCTGGAAACGACTGCAGCGCGCGGAGCGGATCGCCCACGCTTCCCGGCACCGACGACGCTTCTCGCCGGGAAAGGCCCCGCGTCGTGGGCTCGGCAGAAACGCCCTCTGCACGAGTCACCGACTCGTATCCAGCTTCCGGGTCGGCGACCTGGGGCAAGGGCGGTCGCTCCTGCGGCGGCTCGGGCGCAGGACGGGGCTCGGCCGGGAAGACGACGCGGTATCGGAGCCGCGCGGCGATCGGCCGGCCACCGCGCGTCGCGGGAACGAAGCGCAGGCCGAACGCCCACCTTCGAGCCGCGACCTCGATCGCCGAGCTGCTCTCGGATGCGATCTCGACCGCCGTCACGCGGCCGCTGTCATCCAGATCGAGCAGGAGCACCGCCTCGCCTCCACCGGCCACGGCTGGCGGCGCCAGCCGGCCCGCGAGCCGGGGCGGCGCGGCGGTCTGGCCCTGGGCGCCGCCGGCCGCGATCACCGTGGCGAGGGCGAGAAGCGCGGATGTCCACCTGGGGCGCAAGTGCGACGCGGATCCTACCCCGGACCAGGCCTCGAAGCGCGAAGACCGTGCTACGCTCCTCACCGTGCTGTGTCCCAAGTGCGTCGCGCCGTGCGAGGACACGCACCAGTACTGCCCCCGCTGCGGCTCGAGCCTGGCCGCCGCGCGAGAGGAGCAGGGCAAGGACCCGCTGATAGGCTCGGAGATCGGCGGGAACTACAGGGTCCGCGAGTGCATCGGCGAGGGCGGGATGGGGCGCGTCTACTCCGCCGAGCACACCTCTCTGGGCAAGACCGTCGCCATCAAGTTCATCCACCCGCACCTCCTGAGCGACGAATCCGCGGTCGTTCGTTTCTACACCGAGGCCCGCGCGACGAGCCGACTCAACCACCCGAACAGCGTGGGCGTCCTCGACTTCGGCAAGACCCCCTCCGGCCAGCTCTACATCGTGATGGAGTACCTGCGGGGCCGCGACCTCTCGATGGTGCTCGCCGATCTTCCCGAGATCGGCCACCGGCGGCTGGCGAACATCCTCCGCCAGGTGCTCTCGGCCCTGGCGGACGCGCACGACCTCGGGATCATCCACCGCGACCTGAAGCCGGACAACATCCTCATCGAGGAGCTCCGGACAGGCGGGGACTTCGTCAAGGTCCTCGACTTCGGTCTGGCGAAGATCAAGGGCGTCGCCGACAAGAGCGCGACGATTCCCGGTTTGATCTGCGGCACCCCGGAGTACATGTCGCCCGAGCAGGGCCGCGGCGATCAGCTCGACCCGAGGAGCGACCTCTACTCGCTGGGAGTGATCCTCTACCAGTGCCTGACGGGCAGGCTCCCCTTCGAGCACGAGTCACCGACCGAGACGGTCCTGCTCCACCTGACGACCGAGCCGACGCCGCCGACCGTCATCGCCCCGGAGCGCGGCATCCCCGACGCCCTGAACGAGGTCACCCTGCGGGCGATGCAGAAGGACCCGGACCGCCGCTACGGGTCCGCGCTCGAGATGGCAGCCGCGCTCGACGCCTTCTTGGGCGGCACTCGCGCGCCCTCCGCGATCTGTCCGTCCTGTCACGCCTCCAATCCCTCGACGGTCCGGTACTGCGGCGACTGCGGCGCGCGCCTTCCGACCCGAACCGGCGAGATCTCCCTGACGCGGGCAGCGCCCACCCCTCCGGTGCAGCGTCGAACGCTGGGATACACCGAGCGGCCGCTCGGAACCCCTCCCGCGCGACGGCCCTCGGTCCGCCACGTCGAGACGATCGTCGATCTCGGCTTCTGCGGGCGAGACGGCGACCTCGAGGGTCTGTTCATGCTGAGGGCCGAGAGCGATCGCGAGGGTACGGTGGTGCGCCTCGTGGGCGAGAGCGGCATCGGCAAGAGCCGCCTGCTCGAGGCGCTCGGCCATCGCGCGCTGGCCAAGGGCGACCTCGTCCTGCACGTGGGTCCCGATCCCTCGTGGGCCACTCCGGCGTACCAGGTGGCCTTCGGGATCGTTCGTGGCCTGCTCGGAGTCGCAGAGGGCTGTTCGCCGGAAGAGGTGTGCGCCGCCGCCGGGCGGGCGAAGCTGCCCGGCGCGGCCCTGGCAGGCGTGCGCGAGATCTGCCTGCCCAACGGGGCCGAGGGCCTCGAGCCCCACGTGCGGCGCCGGGTCGCGGCGGCGGCGATGCGAGAGCTCGTCTCGAGGGCCTGCGCGCTGGCGCGCGGGTGCGTGGTGGTGCTCGTCGACGACCTCCACCGCTGCGATGCGCTGAGCCGAACCGCGCTCGCCGCGCTCGCCGAGCCGCCGGTCGCCGGCAAGTTCCTTCTCGTAGCGACGCACCCGCCCTCGTTCGTCCCGAAGATGCCGGCGGACGCGAGCGAGGTGGTGCTCGGAGGGCTCGCGCCGGCCGAGGTCCTGCCCCTCTTGCCCTCGACGCGGGACGGTGGCCGGCCGACCGAGCTGCCGTTCCCACACGATCCGGAGCGCGGGGTCTCGCCCCTGTACCTACGGCAGTTCCTGTCTTTCGTGGCGGAGGGCGGCGACGACGCGCCCATCCGGCTGGCCGACCTCGTCGCCACGCGAGTGGAGCGGCTGCCGGGCGACGCACGACGGCTCTTGCAGGCGGCCGCGATACTCGGCGAGGAGATGGACCTGGCGGTCATCCCCCAGGTGGCGGGAATCAATCGCGACACCGAGGGCCCGTTCAGGCTCCTGGCCGAGCGAGGGTTCCTGGTGGGAGACGACAGCCGCCGCCGGTTCACCCATCCGCTCGTCGCCGAGGTGGTCGCCGCGACGATCCCCGCTGCGGCGCGGCGCGAGATGCACGCGCGCGCGGTCTCGCTCCTCGAGGGGCGGGACTTCTCGCTCGAGCTCGTCGCCTACCATTCCCAGCGTTCGGGCGAGGCGTTCGGCGCACTGCTGCTCCTCGAGCGAGCGTGGGACCGTGCGACCCGTCGCGGCGATCTCGAGGGCGCCCTGGAGACCTCGAGGCGCGGGCTGGAGATCGCCCGGCGGGAGCTGTCCCGTGGCGAGATGGAGGAGCCGGAGCGGGCGCTCCTGCTCTTCTCGTCGCGTCTCGGCGAGGCCCTCCTGGCCTCCGGCGATCTCCGTCGTGCGGAGGCGGTCCTCTGCGAGGCTCTCGATCTCGGGGTGGGCGAGGCGGCGGACCGGGCGCGCGTCGTGGCGGCCCTCGCGAGCGTTCTGGGCGCGCAGGGTCGCGTGGAGCCCGCGACGGCGCAGCACCAGGAGTCCGTGCGGCTCGCGAAGCGAAGCCACCGGCCGCAGCTCCTTGCCGACATGCATCACCGGTACGCCGGCCACCTGAGGGCGATGGCGCGACTGAAGGACGCCGTGGCGGAGCTGTCCCGTGGTCTCGAGGCCATCGCTGGCTCCACACAGAAGAACGACGCCGACCTGCGGGCCCGGCTCCTCCTCCTGCAGGCCGAGACGCTCCTCGACGTCGGCGACGCCGAGGGCGCCAGGTTCCCGCTCGCGGACGCGCTGGAGGTCACCGAGGAGCTCGGGTCGCGCGCGCTGAGCGCGCAGGCGCTCAGGCTGCAGGCCTCGGTCCTGGAGACCAAGGGAGAGCTCGCCTCGGCCGAGACGCGCTTCGCACGCGCCCTGCAGATCTTCGAGGAGCTGGGCGACGTCGAGGCAATCGAGACGATCACGCGCGCCATCGAGCGCGTGAGCTGCACGCCACCCCAGCCCGGCCCGGAGGACCGGAGCGCCTCGACCCATGCCCAACCGGTTTCTTGCCAAGCCGGGATCCGGACGGGCAGGGATTGAACAGGCGACAGGCGACAGGCAGCCGGCGACGGGCAATTCCGGACCCGGACGTGCAGCGCGTGCGTCCGGCGGCTGCCAGTTGCCTGTCGCCTGTCGCCTGTTGGGCCCGCGCCTGGCAAGCAACCGGATGGGCATGCCTCGACCTAGTGTGCGTTGGCGCGCCACGGCCCTTCGACCTGCCCGGAAAATGGCTCGCGCAGAGCCGCAAGGCCGCCAAGGCTCGGAAAACCGGATGGGTGCAGATCCATGTTTGCAATCAACAGTCAGCGCAGCCGTGTCGCCGCAGGCGTAGTCGTCGACGTTGACGTTGACGTTGACGCTGACGTTGACGGCGACGACGACTTGGACGTGGGCGTAGGCCTCGTTGACGGCCTCAGATCATCTTCGTCAGCATGGCCACAACGCCCTCGAGCAGCTGGATGCCCTGTTCGTAGCGCTGCTGCGCGATCAGTTGCTCAACTTCAGTACGTCCAGCGAGGCCGCACACTCCATCGCCTCGGCCCGTGCGATCTCGTAGCGCTTCGCGCTCTCTGCGCCAGACTAGCGACCAGCCCCTTTGGCAATGTTCCGCACGACCGACTCCCCCGCACGGCTCAGTTGATCGCCTCGCTCGGCATGACCCCGAG
>JACPQR010000123.1 GCA_016190375.1 Deltaproteobacteria bacterium | reverse complement strand
GTGCAGCCTCGGGCCAAGGACATGGACCTCGGCGCGCTGAAGAAGGAGTACGGCGCGCACATCTGCTTCCATGGGTCGATCGACATCCAGCACACCCTGCCGCATGGCACGCCCGAGGACGTCGAGCGGGAGGTCCGCGCCCGGATGGACGCGGCGCGGGGCGGTGGCGGCTTCATCATCTCGACCGCGCACAACATCCTGCCCGACACGCCGACGGCCAACATACTCGCCCTGTTCGAGGCCTATCGGCGCCACGGGTGATGGACCGGTCGCCCGGAGGGCGCCTAGCTCGGCGAAGTGATCACGCGCTTCTTCGGCTCCCTCTGACCCCTCGAACTGCGGAAGTTGCTCTAGGGATGCGCGATGACGATGAGCGCCGGGGCGCGCTGGAGGACCGTCTCGAGGCACCGGCGCAAGGTCTCGGGGTCGAGGGCGGCGAAGCTCTCGTCCCGGATGACGAGGTGAGCAGCCTGCAGGAGCGCCCGGGCGATGTACAGCCGGCTGCGCTCGCCGTTCCTCACGAGCTGCGCCGCTCGGTGTCCCGCAGCGCGCGGCGCAGCTCGCGGACGAAGTCGGCGATCGACCCATCCCAGCGCCAGACCAGCCCCGCCATCACGGTGACCGGAACCGAGAAGAAGAGGTTCTCCCAGTACGTGATCGGGTGGTGGCCCATCCGGAGCGTGTTGTAAATCTCGTAGGAGCCGGAGCCGATCATGTAGACGACGGCCGCGGCGGCGAGGAGCCTGAGCCCCCAGCGCCTTGGCCGGCGCCTGACGGAATCGAGCCCGAATTCGACGGCCCAGGGAGCGAAGAGGAAACAGAGGATGCTCATCAGGAACGACACGCCCACGTCCCACGTCGCCAGGTCCCAGTAGAGCGCGCCCCACACGAAGAATGCCGTGCCCAGAAGGAACGTCACGACCTTCCACGGGCGGAGGAGATTTCGGAGGTACTTCGCCACTCGGCAGTCCGGCCCCGATTGGTGATCCTTCGAGGCCGCTCGGGCACCATGCTAGCATCGAAGAGGATGTGGTGAAGCTAGGCTGACGAGGAAGATTGCGCCGCGGCAGGGACGCCGATCGCCTCGATCGGCAGCAGGACCTCGACCATGTCGGCGAGCTCGTCGTCGTCCAGGTCCGGCCCGTAGAGCTCCACGAGCGCCGAGGCGATCGGAACGCGGAGGTCCGCGCCCTCGTCGCCGGACGCCATCAGGCGCACGGCGGCTCGCGCCATCGCGCCGTGCCAGCGTCGCGTTGCGACTCGATGGTCGCCGTCAGCGCGGACGAGCCCGTCGGCGACGAGGCGGGCGGCCGCCCCATCGAGTCGGGTCGGGTCAGCAGGATGGCTCATCGTCAGACATGGGGTCGTGACGCCGGCTGCCCGGCGTTCTTCGCGGCCTGCTGCTTGACGTGGGCCACGATGTCGAGGGTCTCGCGCCTGAACACTTCGTAGTCGACGCCCATGGAGTTCAGGTAGGTGCTGCCCATCATCGTCACGCCGGCCATCGTGGAGGCCTCGGCGATCTCCTCGTCGGTCGCCCCGTTGAGCCGCGCCCCTTCGGTGTGGAAGAGCTGGCAGTAGCGGCAGCGGGTGGCGCCCGAGACGGCGATCCCGATCAGCTCCTTGTACTTGTTGGGGATCTCGGTCTCGGCCAGGTAGAAGTCGCGCATCAGGCTCCAGAAGCCGCCCAGCGCCTGCTCCGGCATCGACTGGACCCACTCCGGCACCAGGCCGAACGCTTCCTCGATCTCACTGTAGATTGCTGGTTTCTTGCCCGCGCTTGCCATCGTTCATCCTCCATTTTTTCAGGACGGGACCGACGCTAGCTGGGGTCGTGACATGAGAGCTGTCAAGGCCAGGGCGCGGAAGGCCGGACCTTCGCCGACAGATACTAGCGGACCACGCACCGCCCCGTGTCCGGCCTGCACACCGCGACGGCGCCCGGGCAGGGGTTCACGGCGCAGAGCGGCTGTGGTCCGCCCGGCACGGGCGTCCCGGAGGTGCAAGGCCCGCAGGCGAGCCGCGGGCAGTCGGCGTCGGTGCGGCATGCCGCGGGCTCGGCGCTGACCTCCGGGAGGAACGAGGCCGCGGCGCCCGTCGTACCGAACGCGACCAGCTCCATCGATCCGCGGCTCGTGACTTGCTTCACCATGCCGTTGATGGGGACGGAGGAGTGGTGCCAGCTCGTGCCCTCGGCCGCGATGCCGAGAACCCGCGACGAGAAGGCTCGCTTGTAGCAGGCACGGAACGTCCCCGCCGGAACCGTGACGTCCTCCTGTGGGAGACCCTGCCAGCCGACGGCGATCGACTGCATGAGCTCCCTGTAGGCGGCCTGGCCGGCGGCGAGCATCGGCCCCGTCATCTCCGTGACGCGGCCGTTCGGAAAGCGCGTCAGCATGCGCCGCATCTCGATCGACTCGGGTCGGGTCCGATCCGGGATGGAGACGAGGAGCTTGGCGCCGAGGGCGCCGCCCGGCGTGTCACCCTCGACCTCGAACCACCAGGCGCCCCCCTCCTCGCCGACGATCTTGTACGTCATCTCGGCCGTGCGAGCCCCGCGGACCACACGCAGTCGCACCCACTGACCCACGGCGATCGGCATCGGCTGCGGCACCGGCGCGTCGGACGGGGAGCCGCCCGCGGCTGGAGACGCGGGCGCAGGTGCGGGGCCGACCGCCGGAGGCGCCACCGGAGCGGGTGTGGCCGCGGGGAACGGCGCGGGCGGGGGCGCGGACGGATTGCAGCCGAGCACGACCAGCAGGCAGATCGGGGATCCTCGCGGCATCGTGCGACGGTATCCCAGTCGCATCGGCGCTCTCAAGCGTGGGCGCGCTACCGGCCTGTGCGCGCAACGCAGACGCGCGCCCGGGCTCGCTCGGGCCGTCCGGACGGCGTGCATGGGAAGACGGTGGCGCGGAGCACGCGATCGACGCACCGCCGGACCTCCTCGGCGCCCGAGGGCGGCGCACGCAGCGGCCGGACCTCGCTCGAGACGACCTGCCCGGTCGGCGAGACGGTCCACGAAAGTGCCCAGCTCGCGGCGCCGAGGCCGGGGTGGCACTCGGTCATCGCCTGCTCGACACCCTTCAGCGTCGTGCCCACGCGAAGCCACGGCTCGTCCCCGTCGCTGCCCGCCACGCCGTACGCGACGGGCGAGCTCCTGCGGGCGCCGACCCCGAGGATCCCGGCCCGAGCCCTGGGGCTGAGCCGCCGGCCAGCCGCCACCACGCGAGCAACGTCCGTGCAGCGCTGTCCAGCGTCCGCCGCGAGCGATTCGGGGAGCCCCTCCGAGCTGTCGGAGCCCGCACGGTCGAACGAGACGCTCAGCTCGCACATGGGCCCCTCCCCGTGATACTGGACCGCCTCGACCCGCGCGATCACGAGGTGGGGGTGCGACCGCGCGAGGATCGACGACAGCGGCGGCGCCTGGCCGCAGACCGGCCCTCCCTCCGACGAACGGCGTTCGGCCATCAGCCTGCGAGCGGTGCGGACCTCCGCATCGTCGATGAGCCGCAGACCGCGCAGCTTCGCGAGTCGGCGACGCACCGCCGCAGCCACGCGGTCTCGGTCCGCGTCCGCGAAATCGCGCTGGATGGCGTCCCGCCGCTCCACGAGTATCGCAACCTCCATCGGCTGTCCGAGGTCCGCCGGCGGCGCGTCGGGATCGACGACCTGGACACCGCCCTGACACTCGGCGGGGACCTCGGCCGGCGGTCCCCCCGCCCTCGTCGCTGGCCCGGCGGGTGGTGGCACCAGCGAGGCGAGCGCGTCGGCGCGCTGGCGGCATTCGTCGGGCCAGAAGCGGAGCGGCTCGGGCAGCGCGCTCGGTTGAAGGCCTGCGCAGGCGCGGTAGGCATCACGCGCGCGAGCCGCGATCGGGTCGAGCTGCCGGTCCAGCGTCTCCCTGAACATGCGCTCGACCTCGGGATCGCCGCGAACCGCACGGGGCAGCTCGACGGACCGGAGCTCGGTGACCATCTGCTCGAGGAGGCTCGCCCCGACCACGGCGACGAAGAGGCGCTCACGCGGGGTGGGCGCGGCGATGCCCTCGACCCGTCGCACGAGCGCCGATCGCGCCTCGATCCACTGCGTCATCGGGCGCGAGTCCGCTCCGCGCGGCGGAGCGAGCGGGCGGGCGAGCAATGCGCGCGCCTCGTCGTACGCCCCACGGATCGCGCCGGGCATCCGCGCGGCCGGCTCGTCCCAGACGACCCTGCCCGCGAGCTCCGCCGGCCCGGGCGGATCGGCGCTCGAATCGGGCAGAGTGGCAAGAAGAACGACGGCGAGCGCGGCGAGCGCGCGGACGCGGATCATGGCCAACGGTCCCATGGTTTTCGGCGGGCCCGCAAGGCTTGTCAGTTATCCTCGGGAGACATGTCGCGTCGAGCTCACTCGTCCGCCGCGGTCGCCGCGTTCCTCGGCCTGGTCATGTGGATGGCCCCGCTGCCCGCCGGCGCGAGCCTGGTCGAGCTGGCGCAGCGCTACCCCTGGATCCGGGTGCTGGGACCCGACGACTTCCGCGCGGCTCTTGGGGCGCTCACCACGGGCGACCGGAACGCCTACACGAGCATCGAGCTCATGGACGACGCCGCCGCCCGCATCGTGCTGCGGGGCCTGGACCTCCTGCCTCGGTCGGCCGCCCTCGGTGTCAACTCGATCGGGCTCGCGCGCCTGAGCGCGGTCGGCCTGGGCTCGAACACGAAGGGGATCACCGGGCAAACCACGGGACTCGTGCTGATCTCCGCCCAGCTCCTCTGCGACTTCCCTCTCCAGGCGACCGCGCGACCGCAGCTCGGCTGTCAGGTGGCGGCCGGCAGCGTCGCGGCGCAGAACCGTCGCGGCATCGTCAACACGATCGTGCACGAGGCGTCGCACGCATACGAAGGCCTCCTGAACGAGGTCGCCGCCGGGCGAGGAGAGTCATGGACCGAGGAGGCACGATCGCTCGCGAGGGCGGCGCTCGACCGCGCGCGGGCCGCCGATTCGAGACCCATCGCGACGTTCTTCGGCGACCTGCAGAACAGCGCGGTCGCGGCCGGCGTCGCGCCGCCGTACGTCGGCGACCGCGTGAGCATGAACGGTGCGGCGCCGCCGGGATTCGCGCGCGCGTACGGCCAGGCCACTCCTCGCGAGGACCTCGCTACGCTCGTGGGTGAGGTCCTCTATCCGGTCGAGAGCCCGGTCCTCGCGTACTGCCTGAGCCTGCAGGCCGCCGGCTCCGGCGGCGCGCGGCTGGATCCCGTGACTGGCCTCGCGCTCGCCAAGCTCGTGCTGCTGCGCGATCTGGGCTTCCTGTCCACGAACGACTTCGATCAATGCACCGGGCCCACCCTGCCGACGGACGTGCCGGACGACGGGATCTTCTTCAACAATGGCGGTGGCACTCGCGCGCGTCAGTTCGGCGACGACCTTCGCGCGGGATGGTTCACCTGGAGCGGGCAGCAGTTCTTCCGCGTGCGGGCGAACGCCCGGACGCCGAACGGGAACATCGAGTTCGCACTCGTCGTGCGCGACCCGACGTCGAACCCGCGCGGCGTCCACCGTCTCCAGCTGGCTGCCCCCCGCATGGGCGGGACGCCACGGAACGTCGCGATGATCGCGAACGTCTTGAACGACTACCAGGCCGCGTCGTCCGTGTCGAGCTCGCCCGTCGGGTACGCGATCATCACGGAGCTGACTCGTGGGCCTGGCGGGCG
>JACPQR010000116.1 GCA_016190375.1 Deltaproteobacteria bacterium | reverse complement strand
GTTGCCTGTAGCTTCGTCCTACCGGCGATGCTGGTGGAGATCAACAAACCGGCTCGCCGCTGGGGTTGGCCATGCCGAACCCGGGTCCGTGCAACGCACCCTCACGGCGCTCCGGGAGCCGCCGGGCCCCGAGCGCGGGCGGTCCGGAACGCTTCGAGCACCTTGGGCGACGTCGTGATGGGGTTGCACTCGAGGTCCGTCTGATGCCGCAGCGCCTCACGAAACGCCTCGATCGCGAGGTCGGGACGGTCGAGCGCGACATGGGCAGTCCCCAGGGCGCGGAGGATCGACACGACCTGGTTTCCCGAGAGGTCGGACGCGCTCGCGAGGAGGCGGTTGCCCGCCGCGACGACCTCCACGTAGGACCCGTCGCCCAGGAGCCGCTCCAGCCTGCGGATCGCCTCCGCGGCCGTCGCCTGGGAGGCAGCCCGCGTGCCGTCACCCCGGCTGGCTCGGTTGGCCTCCAGCGCCGCGCGGCCGGCGGCGGTGAGGGCGAGCTCGGGAAGGGGGATGAGCAGGACCTGACCGTGGTTGATCCGCGCGCTCTGCATGAAGTTGAAGCGCTTGATCAGCCGCGCGCCCTCGCGCGAGCCGTAGAACCGCTCCGCGACCTGCGCCAGCCCGTCGCCGTAGCGCAGGCGGTAGGCGACGACCGCGGGGACGACGATCTCCGCGCCGGTCGCGGGCCGCGAGGCGCTCTCGGCGTGATTGGCGCCTTCGAGCAGGAACGCGCGCCGGCCGTCGCCGAGGACGAGCTGGGCCAAGGACTCCCAGGTGTCCTCGGGAGCCACGACGCGGAACTCCGGCGCCGGGACCAGGAGGCGTTGTCCCGCGATCAGGATCTCGTCCACCTCGGGGATCGAGTTTGCCGCCGCGAGGACCGCGGCACGGCGCGCGTCCCCGTAGAACTGCTCCGCGAGCTGCGGCAAGGACTCGCCGGGACGCACGACGTGCTCGTTCGCCCACGCCGGGCCGATCGAGGCGGACCAGAGCGCAGCCGTGACCAGCGCGAGGCGGATCATCGCCGCTTCGCCGCTTCGCTCGCCGGTTCGAGGCGCACGCGGATCGGACGGACCTCGCCCGGGCGCAGGGCGAGCCGCTCGGAGTGCTTCCGGTAGTAGGGGTTGCGCAGCTCGAGGAACCGCACGCCGGCGGGGACCTCGAGCCGCCGGTCGATGGGCGTCGTCTCGACGAGCCGTCCGTCCACCCAGACCTCGGCCCAGGGATCGACGACCACCCGCAGGTACGCCGTCCCCACGGCCGCCGGCGCGGCTGCCTTCTGGGCGGCGCCGCCGGGGCCGGGAGCCACGAGCTGGACCATGAGGCCCACGATCAGGACGAGCCCGAGCACGGTCGCGTCGACCCGGGCGATTGCCCTGAGGACGGAGCCCTGCCCGACGCCGGGCCGTTCGGTCACGCCGCTGCGGCCGAGGATCTCCGCGGCGCTCTCGCCCTCTATCACGCCCTCGTCCTTCAGGAAGGTCACCATCCGGGCGTTGTAGTTGGCGAGGACTCGCGACTTGAGGAACTCCTCGAGGTCGCCCATCAGAGCCTGCGCAGAGGGGTAGCGGTTCGACGGCAGCTTCTCCATGCAGCGCGCCATGATCCGCTCGAGCGCCCTCGGCACGGTCGGGTTGACCTTGCGCGGGCTCGTGTAGCGATCGAGGCGGATCTTCTGCATCACGCTCCGCTGGGCGTCCTCGACGAAGGGCTTGCGACCCGTGACCATCTGATACAGGACGATCCCCAGGCTGAAGATGTCGGTCCGGTAGTCGAGCTTGTCGCCCAGGATCTGCTCTGGCGACATGTACGACGGCGTCCCGAGCCCCGTCCCGGTCTGCGTCAGGTCCTGCAGCGAATCATCGCGGGCGATGCCGAAGTCCATCAGCTTCACCTCGCCCTTCTTGGAGAGCATGATGTTCGCGGGCTTGATGTCGCGGTGGATGATTCCGCGGAAGTGCGCGTAGTCGAGCGCGCGCGCGATGTTCATGGCGATGATCCCGGCCACGTCGACCGGCAGCCTGGGCGTGCGCTCGAGCAGGTCGTACAGGTCGATCCCCTCGACGAACTCCATCACGATGAACATCGTCCCGCCCTGCTTGAGGAAGTCGTGGACGTGCAGGATGTTCTCGTGCTGCATCGACGCCAGGAACAGCGCCTCGCGCTCGAACCTCTGCGCGAACTGCGAGTCGATGGCGATGGAGCTCTTGAGCGCCTTGATCGCGACGATCCGGTTGAGCGGCTCCTGAAGCGCCTTGTAGACGACCGCCATCCCACCCGAGCCGATCTCGGCCAAGACCTGGCAGTTGCCTATCCGGGCGATCATCTGCTCACGAAATGCACATTCCGGCGGGCGGGCGGCGCAGCGTGCGGAGCTTCGAGCGGGCATCGGTGGCGAGCGTCGAGTCCGGGAAACGCCGCACCAGAGCGTCGAAGAGCGTCCGCGCGTCCGTGCACGCCTTGAGCGCCAGGAACGCCTCGGCCATGGCGAACATGGAGTCGTCGACGGCGTCGCCGTCCGCGTGCTCCTCGATCACGCGCCTGAGCTCGCCGACCGCCGCCTGAGGACGGCCCTCGCCGACGAGGGTCATCCCGATCCAGTACTGGGCGTTGTCGGCCTGGTCGTCCTGCGCGTAGCGCTGGATGTACTCCCGGAAGAGCGCGCGGCTGACCGTCCAGCTCCGCTCCTGATACCGCCGGTAGGCGAGCGCGAAGTGGTCGACCTTGTTCTGGGGGATGTCCGCGGGCTGGACCACGGGATCCAGGCCCGCCTTCTTCTGGATCGAGTCGACGCGCGCGGTGAGGTCCGTCTGCACCGAGGCCAGGTTGCGGCCGAGCTGCTCGAGCCCATGGCGGATCTCCTCGAGCCTCCCTTCGAGCGCTCCCATCTGGGTCTGCAGCTCCTGGACCTGAGCCCCGAAGTCCGCGCTGTTCCGCGTCAAGACCCGCGTCGCCTCGTTCATCAGCTTCTCGAGGCGCGCCACCTGCCCCTCCGAGCTCGAGACCGCGCTCATCAGGCGCTCCCGGTTCTTCTCCATCGTCTCGAGCCTTCGGTCGAGGTCCCGGACCGTCTTCGACAGCCGCTCGCCCTCCGAGCTCGACATGAAGCACGCGCCCGCCCCCGAGAGAACGAGCGCCAGGAGGATCGCCTTGTTCATGACCCCACGGCTCTACTAGGGCGAACCCGCGTGGTCAAGGTCGCGCCGCGGACTTCACAGGGCCAGAAGCCGCGCGGCCACTCGCGTGATGGCCTCGAAGTGCTCGTCGTACGTCAAGACGGACGCTCCCTCGCGAGCGGCCACCGCGGCGATCCACACATCGTTGGTCGGAAGCGGCGCTCCGGCCTTCCTGAGCGCCACGACCATCTCGGCGTAGACGCGCGATGCGGCGTCGTCCACCTCGAGCACGTTCACGGTGGGGTCGGCCAGGAACTCGAGGAGCTCGGACTCATTCTCATTTCTCCGCCTCGAGTCCTTGGCGCCATACAAGGACCCCCGCCGCAGCCGGTCCGACCGGCACCTGCACGAGCGCCAGCGGTGGACTGCATCCCGGGCTGCCGGGAGGGCTATGTGTGCGCGAGTGGAGCGTGCGTCAGTGCGTGCAACCCGCCGTGCGGTGCCCAAGAGCGGCGCACGTCGGCAGGCGATTGCGAGGCCGGACCGTCCCCAGCCCCCGAGCCCGCGCCGCCGCCCCCGTGACGGAAGGGGCGGAGCGCTCGCGGTGTCCCAGCTCACGCGTGGCGCACGTCAGGAGGGCGGTGACCGCCGGGTTCGTGCATCCGCATTTCGCAAGGGTCTCTTTGACGAACGTCAGCCGCGGAGCCAGTTGGCGAGCCTGAGCCCGGGCATGTGCCTGAAATCGTCCAGGTCATTGGTGACGAGCGTGGCGTCGAGCGCCTTCGCGTGCGCGCCGATGAGCAGGTCGTAGGGTTTTGTCTGCCGCCCCTTCGCCTTCAATGCCGCCTTGAGCTCGGCGAAGTGCCGTGCCGCCTGCTGCGGATAGGCATCGACCCGGACGAGCGCGACGAGGTCGTCGAGCGCCGCGCGGTTCTCGTCCCGGTGACGGCTGTTCTCCACGCCGCACTCCAGCTCGGACAGCGTGATGGCGGACATCAGGACTTCACCCGGCGACCGCCCGGATATGCGACGCGCAATCCGCTCGAAGCCGGGCTCGCGATTGCTGAAGTAGATGAGCGTGTTGGTGTCGAGGAGCCAGATCATCCCCGGTCGCGCTCCTGGTCCGTGTCCTGGGCCCGGCGCAACTTCCCCTTGAAGCCAGCGACCGCCGCGAGCGCATCCTCGTAGCTGATCCGCTTCGGGCGCAGGATGATCACCCGCCCGACGCGCGATACCTCGACCTCGTCGCCCTCCACGCGGAACTCCCTGGGCAGGCGGACCGCCTGGCTGTTGCCGTGCTTGAAGACCTTCGCCGTCGCCATGATACGAAGAGTATATACGCGCGACATCCCGCGCGCACGGGTTGAACTGGTGGTGACGGCATCGCGGGCCGCACGGCGGTGCGTCTGCTTCCCGCCGAGCTCGCGGTGGTCAAGGTCGCGCCTCGGCCGTCACAGCCTGATCTTCTTCCAGTCGCCCTTGCGGAACTTCCACGTCATCACCGCCGCCAGGAGGACCACGTAGGCGGCGCCGGCGGCCCAGACGCCCATCAGGCCGTGGTCGAGGGTGACGCCGAGGACCCACGCCAGCGGGACGAGGCAGGTGAAGTGCAAGATCAGCTCGGCCACCATGACGAAGCGCGTGTTGCCCGCGCCGAAGAGCGCCTGGGTGAGGATCATCCCCACGGCGATGAAAGGAGTGCACAGCCCCATCACGCGCATGGGCGTGAGCGCCGCGCGCTGAACGAGGTCGCTGTGCGTGACGAACCCGAGGACCTCGGGCGCGAACACGGCTTCCGCGAGGCCCACCATGCCGAAGATCAGCAGGCCCAGCTTGACCGAGGTCCAGCCGAACGTCGCCGCCTTCGCCGGATCCTTCTCGCCGAGCGATTGGCTGACGAGCGTCGCGGTGGACGTGCCGAACGCGAGGCACGCGGTGAACGTCAGCTTGAGGATGCCGACGATGACCGTCGTCGCGGCGCCGTTCACGGGCTCGGCCTGGCCGCCCGGGCAGAGCGCGGAAATCGCCCCGGCGGGGTGGAGCTCGTCGAGCTTGCCCGCGATGGCCGCGAAGAGCGCGAAGCCGGTCATGACCGCGATCGTCGCCACGGCGCTCGGGATGGAGAGCCTGAGGATCGGTCCGGTCAGGGACCAGGAGAGCTTCCGCCAGACGAACGGGCGGTAGGGCCTCCGGTAGGCCGGAAGGAGCGCGTACGCGACCATGATCGCCAGCCCTACCCAGGTGGAGATGAAGCCCGCCATTCCGGCGCCGGCGATGCCCATCCTCGGGATCCCGAGCGTGTGGTTGCCGAAGATGAGGAGGAGGCACAGGACGATGTTCAGGGCGTTCATCACCACGGCCGAGACCAGGTGCACGTGGGTCTTGCCGATGCCGTCGAAGAACGCCTTGAACGCGAACGTCACGGCCATCGAGGTGATGCCGAGGAGCCGCCAGTCGAGGTACGCCTCGGCCGCGAGCCGCGGGCCGGGCACGCGAATGATCGCCCCGAGCAAGGAGGGCACCGCCAGGTAGCCGAGCACCGTGAAGACGATCCCCAGGGCGGTGGCGAAGAACGCGGCGTTGGCGAGGACCGCGCCGGCGTCCTCGTGGCGCGTCTCGGCGAACCGCCGGCCCGTGAACGCCTGCGTGCCCACGGAGATCGCCGACAGCGAGCCACCGAACAGCCACAGGATGATGAGCGACGGCAAGAGCGCCGCCTGCGCGTTCGACGACTCCGGGCAGGGCAGCTGGGCGAAGAAGACGATGTCGATCTCGTTGACGACGCTCTGAGTGAGCATGGCGCCTACCGTGGGCGCCGCGAGCTTGAGGATCGCGCGGTGGGGCGGCCCGGACGTGACGACGTTCGGCAGGGCGACTGGCGCAGACGGATGGGCCACGGGAGGGTGGAGTTAAAGCCCGGTTTGGCGCGCCGGGCAAGCGAGGATACGCTCCCAGCCCATGATCGCGCGCGCCCTCGCTCGCGACGTCGCGGCGTCGTTCGTACTGGCCCTGACCGGTGGGGCCTCGCTCTTGACGCTGATCCAGTCCGTTCGCCTTGCGCCGGTGGCGGCGGCGGCGCGGGCGTCGGGAGGCGAGTGGCTCCTGGCCATCGGTCTCTCGCTCGTCGTCGCGGCCGAAGCGATCGCCCCCGCTGCCTTCGCGTTCGCGGTCGTCCTGACCGCGCTGCGCTGGCAGGCCGGCGGCGAGATACTGGCGGCGCGCGCCGCGGGGCTCGGCGGATTCCGACTCTGGTCGGGCGCCCTGCGAACGGCCGCGGGGGCCGGGGTGGTCGTCGCCGCACTCTCGCTCGCGGCCGTTCCGGCGGCGATGCGGCAACTGGAGCGGCTGCTCGGCGACCTGGTGCCACGCGCGCTGGTCGGCGCGATCCGGCCGGGCGCGCTCGTCGAGGTCGTGCCCGGCGTCTCGATCTACGCTGGCGACAGGCGTCCGGACGGCGCGCTCGACGACGTCCTCGTCGCCACCGAGGACACGGTTCTCGCGGCGGCGAGCGCCCGTGCGTACCTGGCTGGCCCCATGAGCCTCGTCCTCGACGCTCGGCGCGGAGAGCTGCGACGCGGGCCGATCGCGATGCGCTTCGAACGTCTCACGCTGCCGCTGGACCTGATGGGCGCTGCGAGGTCGCGCCTGGCGGCGCTGCCACGGGCACCTCGCACGAGCTTCACCGCCTGGCGTCGAGCCTCGTCGCCGGTCAGCTTCCTCCTGGTCGCTCACCAGCTGTCGGCGGCCGCCGTCGAGCTCGCCCGACGGCCCGGCTGGCTGACCGTGCTGGCCATCCTGCTGGTCGGCATGCGGGAGGTCGCGATCCGCGCGGCCGAGGAGTCCCAGGGACGGCTCGGCGCGCCCGTCGCCGCGTGGATGCCCGTGGCCATCCTCCTCCCGATCGTGTCGTGTGGGCTGGCCGTGGCGCGAATCAGGGGAACAGGTCGCTGACGGCGATCTCGACCTCCGGGAACTGCAGCGAGACGAGCACTTCGCCCCGAGCACGCCGGGCGACTCTCTGGTACACGCCGCTTGCGGGAGCCGACAGGACCTCGACGGCGCGGGCGGCAATGTCGACGACCCAGTATTCGGGAATGCCCGCCTCGGCGTAGATCGAGGCCTTGATCGTCCGGTCCTTGTTGAGGGACGAGTCTGCCACCTCGATCACGAGCAACGCCTGCCGCGGATGCTCCTCGCGATAGTGGCCGGGAGCCACCACGGCGATGTCGGGCTCCGGCTCCGAGTCGTCCGAGAGGGCGAGGGGGTTCTGGACGCGCACCCGAGCTCGGCCGCCGAGCGCGAGCACGATCCGCCCGACGAGCTCGTCCACGACATCGGCGTGCGTCGGCCCAGGAGGCGTCATGACGACGAGCGTCCCCCGCAGCAGCTCGATTCGTTCGTCCTCGTCGAAGAAGCCGAGCGCGACCAGTCGATCGAACTCGGCCCGACGGAGCGGCCGGACTTGCTCGGGAGCCACCTGCGACGGGTCGAGCACAGGGGCAAGCGTAGCATGCCGCCAGCCCCCAACCATTCCCCAACCATGACCCTGCTTGCGCCGTCCAACGCCGTCGCATAAGGTCGCTCGCCGATGCCTGAGATCCGGCACTTGGGGAACGCGCCCATCACGGAGGCTGTGATCGACTTCCGCGTGAGGGCACAGAAGGAGATTCGGGCGGACGGGTTCGCTGGCCTGAAGGACCGGCTTCGCGGCGACTATCCGGTCGTCGAGGAGCAGATGTGGCGGGAGGCGGCAGTCCAGTTCGGGCCCGGCCGTGCCGTGCTGTCGAGAACACAGGATTTCGGTTTGCGGGGGCTGTTCTTCCGCTCCGGTGACAAGTTGAACGTGGCGCAGTTCCGCGTCGACGGGTTCACGTTCAATCGCTTGGCACCCTATTCGACCTGGGAGGCCATCCGACCGGAGGTCATGCGCCTCTGGGACCTCTACGTGGACGCAGCTGCACCCGAGTACATCGCGCGGCTGGCTCTCCGGTACATCAACCGCCTCAAGCTCCCGATCGGGATCGACGGCCTCGGGACGTACCTGACGACGCCCCCGCGGGTTCCTCCCGGTTACCCGACGCAGCTTCGCGGCTTCCTTTCGCGCCTGGTCGTGGGCAGACCGCCGTCGTCCATCGCCGCGAACATCATCCACGCAATCGAGAGTCCGCAGGCTGACGGCACGACGGTCATCATCGACATCGACGTCTACCAAGAACAGGACATCGAGAGCCGGGATGCTAGAATCCCGGAGGATCTGGAGGCGCTTCGAACCGTGAAGAACGAGATCTTCTTCGCCACCCTGACGGAGAACGCCGTGAGGCTGTACGAATGAGCGTCCTCGCGCTTGCCAGGGAGCCGCTGCGCGACCACGGACTCAGCGAAGTAGCGGAGCGGATGCGTCGCATTCTCAGCGAAGCCTGCGACTTCTCGACCACGATCACGGTCGGCGCCAGGGCCCGGGACGCTGCGCGCGCCCTGCGAGAGGCTTGCGACGAAGCGCCCGAGAAAGGGTGGGATGGCTACGCCGGAGCGCCGGTCCAACTCGGCGCGTTGGAGGAGGCGGAGTCATTCCTGCGGGCGCTTCCGACGGACTTCCCCCTGCCCGATGTCGGGATCGATCCCGGAGGCGAGGTTCTCCTCGAGTGGCAGGTGGAGCGCCGCTGGGTCTTCTCCATGACGATCGACGCCGACGGCGTCGTGTCGTACGCCGGTCTCTACGGCAAGAACAGGGTTCACGGGAGGGAGCACTTTGTGGACGTGGTTCCGAAGGCTGTTGTCGACGGCTTGGCGAGGCTTCTTGCGAAGTGGCCCGAACCCCTCCCGCGTTGACGTCGCGGAGTACGTTGCTCGCTATCTACTACAACGCGGTCACTTCAGCCCCGAGAAGAGGTGCGTGCGGCCGCGGGCCTTTCTCCCGCCGGCGGACCGGAAGACATCGGTGTTCAGAACGGACGGCCTCTCGGAGGGCGAGATCTGGGCGCTTGGACAGGAAGCCGTCGCACAAGCGCAGGGCAAGACGCTGTATGGCCGCGGCGTGCTCCTCGCGGCCGACGTCGCGGCGGCGGAACTGCGCGTCGAGCCGGACGAGCCGCCGCTGCGTCACGCGAACATCACCGGATGGCCCCCCGAGAAGGATGCTCAGCTCGCGGCAGCCCAGGAGCTCGCGGCGCGAGCATCGTTGAGGCTGCGGGACGACGCCTGAAGGTCAGCGGCGCGCGCGCGGCCAGCGGCCCTCGGCCGTGCGCCCCAGTCGTGCGACATCGAGGTTGTGAGCGCCAAGCGGGGCGAAGCCTCGCAGCGTTGCCTCGGGCATCGCTCGCGCGGCAAATGCCGACGGTTCCTCGTCGGTGTCCCTGCTCGCCCCGCTCTCGGTCGCCGCCGAGTAGGTGACCGAGCCCTCGTCACGTACCGGCGTTCCGTGCCCGCTACTCCCCTTCATGTACCGATGGTGAGCCAGGCGCTGCTGGTGGCCACCGACAAGACGCGAGCCGCGGCCTGAAGCCGGCTCCCGCGGGGAAACGGCGCTCGCCGCGTCCGGCTACTCACTGAGAAGTGGTCGCGAAGGCTCCGACGGGTGACGCCGAAACGGTTTCCCTCACGCACGCCCGGGTGAGAGGATCTCGAGCCTCGCGAGCGCCTGAGCGAGCCTTCAGGCGATGGCGAGCCGGCCCAGTGTGGCCCGGCGAGTTTCGTGCGCCACGGCCAGTATACTTCCGCCGGCCGAGCGCGCGGCGCGACGGACGTGCCGACGTTCCCAGAGGGCCCTGGGGATCACCGTGTTCGCGTGAAAAATCGGCGCGCATCCTCGCGGGAAACTGTCATCCGGCTACCGCGCGGGTCAGCTCCATGGCGCCGCGGAGGGTCCGATCGAAGCTCAGTCTCCCTGCCCTGATTCCGGCGCCGCACCAGCGCGGCCAGCTTCGCGGGTCGCGGTCGCGGTCGCAGTCGCGGTCGGGGTCGCGGTCGGGGTCGCTCCCCGGTGGTCACGCCTAGCCCGAGGCCAGAGGCCGGCCCCCCCCCCTTCATTGCGGGGCCCACATCGGGGTGGTACTGTGGCCGGGAGAGGCTGGCAGCATGGGTATTGGCTGGAGCGAGTGGCTCATCATCCTTCTGGTCGTGATGCTCCTGTTCGGGGCGGGACGGCTCCCCGCGCTCGGCAAGAGCCTGGGCGAGGGCTTCCGGAACCTGAAGAAGGGGCTGTCCGGCGAGGATGACGATCGCGCCAAGCTGCCTGCCGAGGAAGCCAAGGACGAGAAGAAGGCCTGACGCCCCCGCGACGTGAGCTCTCGCGTGCGGGTGGTGCTCGGGGCGGTCGCCCTCGAGGTCGTGTGGCTTCCGCTCTGGGAGAAGCTGCGCGATCACCCGTCCTGGATCCTCGGCCTCACCCTCGGCGGACCGTGGCTTCTCGCGTGTGCCGGGGTCGTCGCCGGCAGTCGCACGAGGAGGTCGACCTGGGCGAACGCGGCGATCCTCGCGGCGCTCCTGTTCGCGATGGACCTGGCGTTCGAGCTCTGGGTGCCCGGGCGCTGGCGCGTCGCCACGACGCAGTGGCAGGCCTGGCGGCTCGGGGCGATCGTGCCAGCGGCCGCGCTCGGCGCCCGGCTCGCCGGGCGCGGGCGCGTGCTCCTCTCGGTGGGGCGGGCGCTGCTCGTGGCGAGCGTGCTCGTCGCAAGCGTCGGGCTCGCCGTCTGCCTTCGTGGAGCGATGGCCCGGGAAGGCCGTCCCGGCCGTGCCGACGCGGCGATCGTGCTGGGAACGGCGCTCGACGCGCGCGGTCACGCGACGCCCTCGCTCGTCGCGCGCGTCCGCCACGCGGCGGCCCTCTGGCGCCGCGGCCTCGTTCGCACGCTCGTCCTCACGGGCGGGAGCGGAGAGCGAGGGCCTGCCGAGTCCGTGGTCGCCGACGCCCTCGCGCGGCGCGC
The DNA here is from genome assembly GCA_016190375.1 of Deltaproteobacteria bacterium. Classification (GTDB taxonomy): domain Bacteria; phylum Myxococcota_A; class Polyangia; order JACPQR01; family JACPQR01; genus JACPQR01. Next base: position 2,941 of record JACPQR010000116.1, on the reverse strand, counting down.
GGGCGTTCCGCCCGAGGCGCTCTTGCGCGAGGAGCGCTCGGGAACGACCTGGCAGAACATGCTCGAAGCGGCGCGGATTGCCCGCCGGATGCGCTGGCGCTCGGTCCTCGTCGTCTCGGAGCCAACTCACCTGGGACGCGCGATGGTCCTGGCTCGCGCAGCGGGGCTCCCGGCGCCGCGTCCGTCGGCCTCGCCCTCGCCGCTCTGGAACCTGCGGGCGGCTCCGTACTGGGTCGTGCGGGAGGTCGGCAACATGCCGGGAGCCTTCGTGCGAGCAGGGATCGCTTTCTTCGAGGGAACCTGGTCGAGCCCGTACGCAGAGACGTTCGACCCGGCCCGCAGATCGCGCGTCGGCAGGTGACACGTCGGCAGGTGACAGTTTGCCGCGCCGCAATAATGGCGTAGCGTCCGGGCCATGACGAACACCGCGTACAGCAGGATCGCCAGGAGGCTCGACGCAGTCCGGCCGTCGCCCACGCTCGCCATCACGGCCCGCGCGGCGGAGCTCAAGGCGGCCGGGATCGATGTCCTCTCGTTCTCGGCCGGCGAGCCCGACTTCCCGACGCCCGAGCACATCTGCGCGGCCGCGAGGCGTGCCATCGACGAGGGGTTCACGAAGTACACGGCGGTCGGGGGGATCCCGGAGCTGCGCAAGGCGATCGCCACGAACATCGAGACGCGCTTCGGCGTCAGGTACGGCCCGGCCGAGATCGCGGTGACGGTCGGGGCCAAGCACGCGCTGTTCAACGTCGCCTACGCCCTGTACGAGCCCGGCGACGAGATCGTGATCCCCGCGCCCTACTGGGTCACGTATCCGGAGCACGCCCGTCTCGCCGGGGCCGATCCGGTCGTCGTGCCGACGGCGGCCGAGAACCGCTTCAAGATGCGCCCCGCCGACCTCGAGCGCGCGCTCGGCCCGCGCACGCGCGCGGTCATCCTGTCGACGCCATCCAACCCGACCGGGGCCGCCTACGACGAGCGCGAGCTCGCGGCGCTGGCCGAGGTGCTCGCGCCCACGAGCGCGCTCGTCGTCACGGACGAGATCTACGCCAGCCTGACCTACGGCGGGTTCCGGCACCGGTCGTTCGTCTCCGTCGCTCCCCAGATGAAGGATCGGGTCCTCCTCGTGGACGGAGTGTCGAAGAGCTATGCAATGACCGGATGGCGAATCGGCTGGGTCGCGGGACCTCGGCACTTCATCGAAGCCATTCTCACGGTGCAGAGCCAGGCCACCTCGAACCCGACCAGCATCGCCCAGCGGGCCGCGCTCGAGGCCCTGGTCGCGCCCCAGGATTGCGTGGAAGAGATGCGGAGGAGGTTCGAGGTCCGGCGCGACCTGATGCTGGAGGGGCTCCTTGCGATACCCGGAGTGCGATGCCTGGCTCCCGACGGAGCGTTCTACGTCTTCCCCGATTTCTCGGAGGTGATCGCTAAGCTCGACCCGGCCGCCCGGATCGGCAACGACACCGAGCTCGCGGCCTACTTCCTCGAGGAAGCCCGCGTCGCCGTGGTCCCGGGCGAGGCCTTCGGGGCCCCGGGCCACCTCCGCCTCTCCTATGCGACGGGAGAGGCAACCATCAGGGAGGGTCTTGACCGCATGCGCAAGTCTCTCCAAAAGATTCACCCGGCAGGCTGAGAAGGGACATGGCGGCGAAGAAAGACGACGGCACCGACCCCGAGCAGGGCATCTGGTCGCGCAGGAGCTTCCTGAGCATGGCCGGCTGGGGAGCGGTCCTGTCGAGCCTCGGGATAGGCACGCTCGCCTGGGGCCGCATGATGTACCCGCGCGTCCTGTTCGAGGAGCAGATGGCCTACAAGGTCGGCTTCCCGAACGAGTACGCCCCGAACAAGGTCAGCGACAAGTGGATCAAGGCCTACCGGTTCTGGCTGATCCGCACCCCGGACCGCTTCATCGCCCTGTCCGCCGTTTGCACCCACCTCGGCTGCACGCCCCGCTACCTCGCCACCGAGGACAAGTTCAAGTGCCCCTGCCACGGCAGCGGGTTCCGCGGCCTGCAGAGCGGCGTCGCGGGGCTCAACTTCGAGGGCCCCGCGCCGCGGCCCCTCGAGCGCTTCAAGATCACGCTCGCCGAGGACGGGCAGATCTTCATCGACAAGTCCGTCGTGTTCCGGCAGGACAAGGGCGAGTGGGACGAGCCGGGCGCCTCCTTGTCCTACATCGCTTGAGCATGCCTGGCTGACGTCAGAAGGAGCCGTCCGTGGCCGTGGAAAAGCGAAGTCTCTGGGACTCGATCCGGAAGTCGTCGGTCTGGCGGTCGATCTTTCGTCACGAGTACGGCGACACCTACCGCAACCGCATCCTGCAGATCTCGTCGAACGTCTTCCTGCACCTGCACCCCACCAAGATCCGCAGGCACGCGACGCGGCTCCGGTTCACTTGGTGCATGGGCGGGACGACCTTCTTGCTCTTCCTGATCGAGACGGTGACGGGCGTGATCCTGATGTTCTACTACCGCCCCACCGCCGAGTACGCCTACATGGACATGAAGTACCTGCAGTTCGACGTCCCCTTCGGGATGGTCATGCGGAACATGCACCGATGGGGCGCGCACCTCATGGTGATCACCGTCTGGCTCCACATGTTCCGGGTCTTCATGACCGGCTCTTACAAGCCGCCGCGAGAGTTCAACTGGGTGATCGGAGTCAACCTCCTCGTCATGACCCTGATGCTGTCCTTCACGGGGTACCTCTTGCCCTGGGACCAGCTCTCGATCTGGGCGGTGACGGTCGGAACGAACATGGGCCGTGCGACGCCTCTGGTCGGGCACGAGGGGCCGTTCGCGGACCTGGTCGGCGTCAACGCCCGGTACGACGCGCGGGCGTTCCTGGTCGGAGGCCGGTTCGTCAGCGCCGCGACGCTCCTACGTTTCTACGTGCTGCACTGCATCTTCATCCCTATCATTGCCGCGGTCCTGATGAT
>JACPQR010000112.1 GCA_016190375.1 Deltaproteobacteria bacterium | reverse complement strand
TGCGCGTTGGCGAGGCCCTCGCCGGGCTGGCCGGCGAAGCGGCGGACGAGCCGCATGTCGGGCGTGAGGCGGTAGGTCGAGCCGGGACGGTTGACGAGCTCGAGGACCTTCGCCGGGCCGAGCGGGGTGTCCTCGCGCAGGATCCCGTGCGCGGCAAGACGCATCGCCTGATGTCCCCGATGGATCTGTTGGCTCGCCTCGCCGCTGTCGTGGCTCCCCCCCCGCTTCCCGCTGCTTCGCTATGCCGGTGTCTTCGCCCCGGCCGCGCCCTGGCGCAAGCTCGTGGTACCGGGTCGACCGACGAACCGCACCCGATGCTGCGCCGCTCACGAAGAGCCGGTGCTGCCCCCCGCCACAGAGCCCCCGTCCATGCCCTCGTCCCGTCGTGACCGCGACCTCGTCACCGACGACCATCTCGCCGCACGAGCGCAGCCGCCGGCTGCCGCCTCGACCGCAGCTTCCACGACGTCGACGCTGGCCTCCGTGCCGCGCGGCGGGGGCACGCGCATCGACTGGGTGCACTTGCTCCGCCACGGCCTGGGCCTCGATGCCCTGCGCTGTCCGCGATGTTCGGCGACGATGCGTCCGATCGCAACCGTGACCGAGCCATCGCAAGTGCGCCGCATGCTCGAGCACCTCGGCGAGCCCCTCCGCGGCGACGTCCCCACCCGCGCCTGGGACCCGGTGCCCGTGCTCTGGGACGAGCCGGCGCCGCCCCCCTACGACTGGGCGTAGCCGGCGGCGAACCGGCGCGAGGCTACGGGCTCGCCGGGCTGCGGGCCACGGCCGTGGTGTACCTCGCCCCTGCGCCCACGCCACGTGCGACCCGCAGATCGAGCCCTTCGTGCCCCCCCTGCGGGCCCGTAGCACCACGAACCCGGCGGAAGTTCACCCAGGCGGGACCGCCAGGCCACTCGCCGAGATCGTCGAGTTCGAGGGGGCGAGTGTGCTCGAGGCGCCGGCCGTCCTCGAGGGTGCCGCCGAGCGCGGTGCGGCGCTCTTCGCGGGCAACGCTCGCTGCGCGGAGTGCCACGCGGGACCGCTCCTGCACCGCCGCGAAGGCCCGCTGGCCGAGAGCTTCGTGAACACGAAGGTCGCCGAGCGAAACATCCCGGGACTGCCCGTGCTCCGCCTGGTCTTCGACACCGGCGATCAACGGATCACCGTCGAGACGCCCGATCCCGGGCGCGCAGCGACGACCGGCGACACGGCCGACGTCGCCAAGATGGAGATCCCGTCGCTCCTCGGGATCGGACGGACGGCGCCCTACTTCCACGACAACTCCGCCGCAACGCTCGACGAGGTGCTGGACCACTACGGGCCCTCGATGCGCGTGATGCGTCCATGCCCCTTGGCGCGCTTGAAGATGATCGCGACGTTGTACTTGCGGGTCGTGGGCGCCTCGAATCGGCCCCAGCACATCACGCGGGCCCACTCGCGGAACAGATCGATGTCGCAGGTGTAGTTCATCTGATCGACGAGGCGGGCGCCGCCGGGCCGGCAGCCGATCTCGCCGAAGACGGCCTCCCCGTCGGCCTTGCGAAACCACTCCATGTGCGTGAAGCCGTCCCCCATCCCGAGCGCGTCCAGGACGCCGTGGCCGAGCGCGATTCCGGCCGCCACCCGGGGCTGTGCCAGGTCGCGCACCGTGATGATGATGGGGCTGATCCACTCCTCGGTCCGGGCAATGAGCGGAGGCGGAAGGTACTGCGCGACGTTGAAGAACGCCGGCTTGCCGTGATGAACTCCTCGCAGCTCGCCTCCTCGACGTGACGCAGGCAGCCGAGTGCACGCGCCAGGTCCGCGTCGTCGGTGACCTTGTGGGTGTCGGCGCTCCCCGCCCCGGCGATGGGCTTCAGGATCAGCGGGTAGCCGATGCGCTGCGCCGCTCACCGATCTGGTGGATGAGCTCCTCGATCGTTGCGGTCGCGATCGGGTCCAGGGCCGAGCAAGGCTCGTCCATGAGCAAGACCTCCGCGCAGGGCGAAGCGCTCGGGGCGGTTGCCCTGCAGGGTGATCGTCGCCGCGCCGCTGACCTCCCCGTCACAGTGCCCTCCCGACTCGGGGACGAGCGCGATCTGCTGATCAGTCGGATCCTGCACCGGGGCGGAAGGCGCGCGGTTGGCGGCGCGGCGGCGCGTACACGTTGACGCGCTCGAATGAACTGAGTATTCCAGGGCCACCTTTGTACCAAGGCCACGTGCCGGGGTCCGAGGATGACGGAGCGAGAAGCAGACAGGAAGATCCACGTCCGGTTGACCGACGACCTCCACCGGCGCCTTCGAGTGCGCTGCGCGGAGCTCGACACGAGCATCCAGGACTGGGTCGTGGAGCTCCTTGAGCGGGAACTCGGTCGTGCGGCCAACGCGGGCAGCCGACGTGCCGGCGAGCGCCGTGGACGGGGCGCGGGTGGACGGGGCGATGGGTAGGAGAGCCAGAGAAGGCCGGGCCATGGTGGCCCGCGGTAGGCGAAAGGATTCCAGTGGTGACCTCCCTTCCCCGCGTGACGCGGAGGCCACGCCGCTCCCGGCCAACTACGCCGAGGTGCTCGAGGATCTCAAGGCGCGCGTCCGAACCGCGCAGCTCAAGGCGGCCGTCACTGTCAACCGCGAGCTCATCGCGCTCTACATGGAGATCGGCCGGCGACTCGCGGAGCAGGACACGAGCTGGGGGACGAAGGTCGTCGAGCGGCTGGCTCGGGACTTGAAGGGCGCCTTCCCCGAGATGGCCGGGTTCTCGCGCACGAACCTCTTCTACATGCGACAGGTCTACCTCGCGTGGGCTGGCGCGGGCGACTCGGTCCAACAGCTTGTTGGACTGGTCCCGTGGGGCCACCACCTGGTGCTCGTGTCCAAGGTCGATCAGCCGGACATGCGGACCTGGTACCTCGAGCAGGCCGTGGCCCACGGCTGGAGCCGGGCGGTGCTCACAGTGCAGATCGAGTCCGGGCTTCACCTCCGACAGGGCAAGGCGCTCACGAACTTCGATCGCACGTTGCCACCGGATCGATCGGACCTGGCGCAGCAGACGCTGAAGGACCCCTACGTCTTCGACTTCCTTACCCTGAGCGAGGAGGCCCGCGAGCGCGAGTTGGAGCAGGGGCTCATCGACCACATCCAGCGCTTCTTGCTGGAGCTCGGCGTCGGCTTCGCGTTCGTCGGGCGCCAGGTGCACCTGGAGGTCGATGGCGACGACTTCTACATCGACCTGCTCTTCTACCACCTGCGGCTCCGCTGCTTCATCGTCATCGAGCTGAAGGCCGTACCGTTTCGGCCCGAGTTCGCGGGCAAGATGAACTTCTACCTGTCTGCAGTGGACACCCAGATGCGCCACCCGGAGGACCGGCCGAGCATCGGTCTGCTCCTGTGCAAGTCGAAGAACCGGTTGATGGTCGAGTATGCGTTGCGCGACGTGCGCAAGCCGATCGGCGTCGCCGAGTGGGAGACGCGCCTCGTGACGTCCCTACCGCAGGAGCTGAAAGGGACATTGCCAACCGTCGAGGAGATCGAGGCGGAGATCGGTCGAGTTCCCGAGCACGAGGAAACCGATGGAGGCAAGGACGAGCCGAAGCGTCGCGCGAAGGTCGGTCCGAAGGCGAAGCGAGGTAGGGGATGAGCAGGCGGCCCCGCGGTACGTCCGACCCGCTCGGAGGTGCAGAGTCGGGCGCGACGAGGGCCGGCAGCCGGGAGGACGGACGATGAGCTTCGCGGGGAGAACGACGCGGAGAGGCTGCGCGAAGATGCGATGAGCAGCAGGATCGCGACGGAGGCCACGCTGAGAAGTCTCCGCGAGGACGCGGACGTCGCCTCCCTCGGCAACTGTGTTGCGAGCCTCGACGCCCGGATCGACGAGCAGAAGCGCCGGCTCCTCGCGCTGCAACTTGCGCGAGGTCTGGTCGACGAGACCCTCGAGCGTTTCCGACGGGACCGGCAGCCTGCCGTCCTCTGCAACGCGAGCGAGCGGTTCCGGCAGATCACCGGCGGCGCCTACGTCTCGGTCCGTGCGGCTGACGAGCAGCAAGACCTGCACGTCGAGGACGCCCGGGGAGGCCTGCGCGGCACCGCAGAGCTGAGCCGCGGCACGGCGGAGCAGCTCTACGTCTGCCTGCGGCTCGCGCTTGCCGCCGAGCATTCTCGGCGTGGTGTCAGGCTCCCGCTTGTCCTCGACGACATCCTGGTCAACTTCGATCCGGAGCGTGCGGGCGTGATCGCGTCTCTGGTTGCTCTCGAGGCACGCGAGCGTCAGATCCTGTTCTTCACCTGCCGTGCCGACGTCGCGGATCTGCTCTCGAGCCATTCGCCCGACGCCGGGCGGGTGAATCTGCCGCGCTACGGCGGCCGTGAATGTCCGGTTCCGTCGAGTCGGATCGCGGCGACGGCCGGCACAGGCCTGTCCGACCCCGAAAGGGCGATTCTCGCGGCGCTCCGCGAGGCGGGCGCTCCGCTGGCCCGCGCCGATTTGCTCGCCCGAAGTGGAGGGAGAACGTCTCGACATGGTCCCGCGCAAGCCGCCAGGGGGCAGCGTCTGCGGGGCGCATCCGGTGGATCCGGCCGTGGCCATCTGCAGCCGCTGCGGCACCTTCGTTTGCGCCGCCTGCAGCGTGACCATGTCCGCCGACGCCCCGTGCTGCCGGCCGTGCGAGCCCCTGCTTCGACAGGACCTGCTGCTTCCTCTCGATCGTGCGACGCTGGGCTGGCCGACCCGAATCGCCGCCACTTTCGTCCAGGTTGTTTGTCGGCCGGCGCGGACGTTTTCCTCTCTGGAGAAGGGGTCGCCGGCGCGAGCGCTCGTCTTCGCGGCGGCGGTGCTCGTTGCGACCGGCTCGGCGCTGACCGCGGCCAACGTGGTACTTCGCGGCTTCCCTGCGTCCTCCGACCGCATGTGGTGGATCCTCCGCTTCGTCTGGAATGGGCTGGGTCGGGCGCTCCTGCTCGGGATCGCCTACAAGTTCGTCGCGTCCTGGCTGGGCGGCTACGGAACATTCGCATCGACCGTACGCGTGATCGCTCTGGCCACCCCCATCGTGCTCCTCAGGCTCGCGACCCTGGTGGCTCCACCCCAGTCGATTGAGGCCGCCATCAACTTCCTCGAGCTCGTTGGCGTGGGGATCGCGCTGGGCCTTTCGGGGCCGAAGCAGCAAGGACTCCCGCGCTTGCATTCGATGATCATCGCACTCGGCACGGCGGTGGCCCTTGCCGCGTTGGCCTATTTCGCCGGCCGTCTCCCGCCGCCGTGAGGTCTCAGGGGATCGAAGCCGCTCCATCGACCCGGAGATGCAAGATGAGCCCCCCTCGCTCGTGCTCGAGGAGCCCGGGCTCGCTGCTTGCCAAGTGTCGCACTGCGTGTCCTATTCGCATCTCCGGCGACTTCTTGCGCTTCTGCCCGGCGATCAACGCGCGCAACAGCTCGCCGGCATTCTGGAAGCGACCTGCATGGGTGTGCGCGTCGACGCAGAGGAGCGTGGCCTCGTGGTCGTTCGGGCGCACGCGGAGCGCCGACTCGAGCGCGAGCATCGCCCGCTCCGGGTCGCCGGCCGACTGCGCCGACTCCATATGCCAGTTGCTGGTCGCTGAATGCTACGACTGGTGCGTCGACAACCGCCGCGATGAGAACACCGCGGAGCTGTGCACGGACGGGTCGGACAACGACTGCGACCTGATGCTGGACTGCGATGATCCGGACTGCCAGGCGCTGGGCGCAGAGTTCTGCCCGACGGAGTGCACCCCGGGCGAGTGCAGCTCGCACGGAGCCGTTCCGTGCTGCATGTCCGGGCAGGCTTGGCCGTGCTGTGAGTCTGAGGACGCCGACCAGTGCTGCGGGATGGATGCCTGCGACGAATGGCAGGGAATACGCGACGCGCTGCAGTGGAAGTTCTACCGCTGCGTGGGCGGGTTCTGGCAGTTCCTCGGCCTGATCCGCGGCTGCGCGCCAGGCGACGTGCCGGCGGAGTGGGAGTGCACCTCGGTCGACTGGTCGGGAAGCTGGTAACGGTGCCGGATCAGCGCCCCTCTGGAGCGCCGGCACCTGGGCCTGCCGACCGAGCCACCGCCCGTCGCCAGGGCGAGGAGGGCAGAGCGAACCGATCGAGGCGAGCCACGAGGTCACGACGGGTGCGGACCTGGACGACGCACCCCTCGCGTTCACCGAGGTCGACCAGGGAAGCTCCGGGTCTGCTACGGCGCTCCTCTCCGAACACGGTCTCGTACTCGCTCTTGCCGCACCGCGAAAGGGTGAGGCGCCGCACCGGTCAGCGGTTCCCCTCGATCCCGGAAAGGTCCGACAAATGGGGCCCGTCGTCCCCACGCGAGCGCTCGCCGGCACGGCGCGGCCGTTGCTGCGTCGTCTGGCAGACCATCGACGGGGTGACGCGCACGATCTGGATAGGCGACACCGAGACCCGCGAACGCGTCGATCTGTGGTCCGACGACGACCGGATTCCCCTCACCGAGGCCTGGCTCGACTGCCGCGAGCGACAAGACTCACGCGATGGCATTCCCTCGCGCTGGATTGGCGATTGCAGCGGCTCGATGCCATGACGCCGAAACCGAGCGTGGCGGCTGCGGTCTTCGTGGTGGGTGTCGGGCTCCTCTGGTGCCCGGCCTGCTCCGCGGAGTTGGACCAAGGCTCGGCGGAAGGGCCTCCGGGACCCGGGGGAGGCGAGTCGGACGAACAGGGCTGCGAGGCCGACACGCTCGACGCCGAGGGATGCGCTTGCGCGGACTCGGGTGCGACGCGGAGCTGCTATGCCGGGTCCGCCGTGAGCGCCGGGGTCGATGCGTGCACGATGGGGACCCAGGCTTGCCAGATTGCGGGCGACGTCGGAGAGGAGTTCGCGACGGGCGCGTGGGGCCCCTGCGAGGGAGCGGGAGCGCCGCTCACCTGCGAGACGGCGGGCGCCACCTGCGGATCGATCTCGGACGGGTGCGGCGGGCAGCTAACCTGCGGCGCGGTGTGCGAGGAGTGCAGCCCGGGATCGATCGACTTCACGTCGCCCGGCTCGTCGCCCTTCACGGTCCCGAGCTTCGAGACGCTCACCGTCCAACTCTGGGGCGGCGGAGGCGGAGCCACGGGCTACGCCGAGGTCGACCGTCCGACGGCGGGCGGTGACTCGAGCTTCGACGGCACCGTGACCGCGGGCGGCGGCGGAGCCGGGGACGCGAGCGCCGCGGCTCCCGGCGGCACGGCGGCGGGAGGTGACGTGAACCTCCCCGGTGGACCGGGCGCTCCGGCCTGCGCGCAGTACCTCGACACCTGCGCGGGGCGCCGGACGCGCGTCGGCGGCGACTCGCCCAGCGGCGGGGCGGGCGGCACGCAGATCACGTCCCTCGACGCCTGCGCCGCCTTCGCGTTCGGCTCGGCGGCCGGTGACGGGGAGAACGGGCACGAGCCAGGCGGGGGTGGCGGTGGGGACAACACCTGCCAGTTCGATTGGCTCAACCAGCAAGGCTGGGGCATGACGGGCGCGGGCGGAGGTGCCGGAGCGTACGTCTCGATCACCTACTCCGGTGGCGACCTGACGGCCGGTGCGAACGTCCCGGTGGTAGTCGGCGCCGGCGGACGCGGCTCGATGGGCGCGACGTCGTCCCAGGCCGGCGGGATGGGCGGCAGGAACCCCGGCTTCTACAGCGGCGGCGACGGCGCGAACGGCCGGGTGAGCATCACCTGGGCGTGTGAGTGAGGTGGGTTGGTCAGCCCTCGAAGCCGTCCGACCCCCCAGGCGCGAGACCGAGGGTGTGCGCGCCGGGCTTCATGTCGACGTGGAAGTGAGGAGGACGAACATGGTCTCAGAGGCTGCCGTCGCCGATGTCCGCCCGCGCCGCTGGCACGGCGCGATCGTTGCGTGCTGCGCGATCGTGCTCGCCATCGCTGCAGCGGGCTGCAGCAGCGACGTGGTGTGCGAGGAGGTGCAGGACACGGGTGACAGCATCTGTCAGGTCAAGTCCCGGAGCGACTGTCGTGGGACGGCTCACGAAATGACGGAATCGGACAAGGAGCTGACCGGACAGTTCAGCCTTGGCCATGAGACCTGCTACGGGCTCGGCTACACGCATCCCTATCTGGGCGGGTACATGAAGCCGCGTACGAACTGACGGCTCCCCGGCGAGCGGCTGTCGTGGTAGGCAGCCGACCATCCGTTCTGGCGGGTCCCGACGGCCGTCCAGGGCGGCACTCGCGCTCGCATTCGTTGCCGCTGCCTGCGTGTCAGGGCACCGGCCTGCGCCCTCTCGCGGCAGATAGGATCGGTCCGGTGGTCGCGACCGACCTCGAGTTCCGCCATCGCTTCTGGGTGATCGGCGGGATCTTCTTCGTCGGCTTCGGCTGTGTCTTCGTCGATCCGGTGTCGATGACCGAGGCGGCCGCGTGGCTGCTCGGCCGTATCTGGGCGGTACCCTCCGTGACGGCCGTGCGCGCCGTCATCGTGGCGGGGGCGCTGGTCGTCGCGCTGGGCGCCGCCGTGCGCACCTGGGCGGCCGCCTACCTCGGCGACTGCGGGAGCATCGACGCGGATCCGGACCGCATGCTCGACGTCACCCTCGACTGCTACGCCGCCGGCGGCGACATCCAGACCTGTGTCCAGGCCGAGTCCGGCGGGCAGCGCTGGTCGGGCAACCCGAGCCCGAGCGGCTGCCATACTGCGCGAGCCGCGAGCACGAGATCGACTACGTCGTCGGCGACGGCACCTTCGTAGAGGTCAAGCGGGGTCGAGCGTCGGCTCTCGACTTCGCTTGGTTCCCGAAGTCGTTCCCGACGGGTCGGCTCACGGTCGTGTGCGCCACCCCTTTCGAGGCCGACCGCATTCGCGGCGTCACGCTGGAGGAATTCTTGAAGGGCTCGGGGTAGACGCCACTTCTTCTCGGGGCGAGCTTCGACACGTGGGGCTTCCGCTGCGCGCGGACCTTGGACCCGTAGCGCGTCACAGCGCCTGGTCGATCTCATCGAGGGTCTTCTGCGCGTTGGCGAGGCCCTCGCCGGGCTGGCCGGCGAAGCGGCGGACGAGCCGC
>JACPQR010000111.1 GCA_016190375.1 Deltaproteobacteria bacterium | reverse complement strand
CGACTCGGACTCGGACGCCGACTCGGACTCGGACGCGGACGCCGACTCGGACGCTGATGCGGACGCGGATTCGGACGCCGACGCCGACGCCGACGCCGACGCGGATGCGGATGCGGATGCGGATGCGGATGCGGACTCGGACGCGGACTCGGACGCCGACGCCGACGGCGACGCTGACGGCTGCTCCGGGACCTGCCGGCCCACGGACGAGGTCTGCTTCGACCGTGCGGTGTGCGAGCCGGACGAGACGGAGAACGGCTTCTGCGCCGACTCGACCGACCTCTGCTGTCTGGGCCCGAACGCCGCGGACATCGCGGTCCCGGTCCCCTCGAACTGCATCGAGGGAGGCGGTGTCTGCGCGCCCGACGGCATCTGCGCCCACGGCTTCTTCGAGGGCGGCCCGTTCGACGACTGCGAGGTCTGCTGCTTCCCCGAGTGCGGCGTCGATCCGGGTCGCTGACCTCCTCCGGATCACCTATCCTCCACGGCCATGCGTCCATGGCCGGCAATCGTCTTGGTGACGATCGGGTCCGCTTGTGATGGCGAGACCGTGCGCGTCGACAGGGAACCCGGTTGCAATCCGCTCGGACCGGGCGACCACTGCTCGATGCCGTTCCCCTCGGCGCTGTTCGAGGTCTTCAAACCCGACAGCGCGACCGGACGTGGCGTGGCGATCCCCTCGGAGGCGCTGCCTGCCAACCGCGATGGAGCGGCGGTCGATCCGGGCCCCTACAACCGGGCGGACGGGTACTCGCCCGCGACGTCGATCCTCGTCCATCTCGGCGTCGAGCCTTCCACCGAGGGCCTGGTGCCCCACGTGGACCCGGGCGCTTCCCTCGAGCCCGGATCGCCGACCGTGATCCTCGACATGGACACGGGCGAGCGAGTCGCGCACTTCGCGGAGGTGGACCAGAACGCGGTGCGACCCGAGGACAGGGTCCTGATCCTCAGGCCAGTCACGCGGCTGAGAGCATCGGGCCATTTCGCCGTAGCCCTGACCGAGTCGCTCCGCTCCGCTTCGGGGGAGGCGCTGCCGCGATCGGCCGCATTCGACGCCCTCGTTTCGGGAGCCCCGACCGACAGCGTCCTCTTCGAGGCGCACCGAGAGGAGCTGGATGCCGTGCTGGCGGCCCTCGGCGATGCGGGCGTGGCGAAGAGCGACCTGCTCCTCGCGTGGGACTTCACGACCTCATCGAACGAGCTCATGCACCAGACGGTCCTCGAGATGCGCCGCCAGGCGCTCGAGGAGATCGGCGACCGTGGGATCGGCTACCAGATCGACGAGGTCGACCTGGATCCGGAGGAGGAGCTCGCCATCAGGATCACCGGAACCTTCGAATCGCCGCTCTTCCTCTCCGAGGGGGGAGGCGAGGATGGCGTGCTCGTCCGGGACGCCGACGGGCTGCCCGTCCTGCAGGGCATCCGTTCCCGTCCGTTCACGATCACGATCCCCCCGAGCGTCGTCGACGCGGGCGAGCCACGCCCACTGATCATCTTCGGACATGGGCTGCTCGGCGACGCGTTTCACGAGATGTCGGGCGGCGCCTTCCGCCACATCGCAAGCGAGGTCGTCATGTCCGGGGCGGGCAGCGACTGGGCGGGGCTCTCCCAGGACGACCAGGTCGCCGTCGCGAGGGCCCTCATCGACTTCAACGAGTTCGAGCTGGTGACGGACAAGCTCCAGCAGGCCGTGATCGACACCATTGCGCTCACCCGAACTGTCCGCGGGATCGTGCGAGACGATCCCGCCTTGACGCAGGACGGAGTGAGCCTGCTCTCCGACGAGGTCTACTACTACGGAGCGAGCCTGGGCGGGACGATGGGATCGACCTTCCTGGCGTACAACACGGACGTGATCCGGGGCGTCCTCAACGTGCCGGGGGCCGTCTGGTCGCAGATGATCCATCGGTCTGCGGACTGGCCGGAGCAGCGGGTGATCTTCGAGAACGGCTACGAGCGCGAGATCGACCGGCAGCTCCTCATTGCGCTGTCGCAGACGCTCTGGGACCCGGCCGATCCGATCTCCACCGCGCCTCACATGGTGCGGGACCCGCTGGAAGGAACGCCGGCGCACCTCGTGCTCCTGCAGGAGTCGGTCGCGGACGCGGAGGTCACGAACATCGCGACAGAGAACATGGCTCGCACGATGGGCGTCCCGCTTCTCTCCCCGAGCGTCCGGGACGTCTGGGGCCTCGAGCCCGACGACGGCCCCGTCGACTCGGCGCTGTCCGTCTGGGACACCGAGGACCCGATCGCGAATCCAGCCGGCAACGTGCCCGCGCCCGACAACGACGCGCACGGGGCGATCCGGCGCCTGCCGGCCCTGATCGAGCAGATCCGGCGCTTCTTCCGGCCGGAGGGGCAGGTGGAGCACACCTGCGACGGCCCGTGCGATCCGGAGTGATTTGCTAGAACGCGACCTCGGTGAATCCCTTCACGGGCCTCGCGAAGAAGAAGCCCTGCAGGTAGTCGCAGCTCAGCGAGTCGAGCATATCGCGTTCCTCGATCGTCTCGACGCCCTCGGCGACCACCCGCATGCCGAGGTCGTGGCAGAGGTTGGTCATCGAGCGAACGAGCTTCTGCTTCGTCGGGGAGACGTGGACTTCGCGGACGATCGACATGTCGAGCTTGACGATCTCGGGCTCGAGCTGTGCGAACGCGGTCAAGCCCGCGTAGCCTGCGCCCAGATCGTCGATGGCGATCCGGAAGCCGCGTTCCCGCAGCCGCGCGACGCGCGTGCGCAGGTCCTTGACGTCCTCGAGCGATGCGCGTTCGGTGATCTCGAGGACGATGCGGCCGGCCATCGCCGTGAGCGGCGCGTCCGTCTGGTACAGGTCCTCGTCCAGGAGGTCGTGAGTGTGGAGGTTCACGAACAGCGTGGCGTCCGGGGGCGCGCTCACTGCCGCCGCCGCGGTCGCGCCCCGGATCGCCCTGCTCAGGTCGACGAGCCGGCCGAGCCGCTCGGCCGCATCGAAGAGCGCGCCGGGGTGCGGGATCGCGGGCTCGGTGGTGCGGACCAGGGCCTCGTAGGCGTAGATGCGGCGGCGAGGCCAGTCGACGATGGGCTGGAACGCCATCCAGAGCGATCGGAGCGCGCGCGCGAACGCGGCCTCGAGGCTGGCTCGATCGCCGAGCTGCATGGCCGATGCGCCGAGGTGGTCGAGCGCCTCGCGCTTGACCTTCGCGAGCCGGTGCAGATACACGGCGCGCGAGACCACCTTGCGCAGCTCGGGGATGTCGACGGGTTTGAGCAGGTAGCGGAGGGCCCCGTACTCGACGGCCTCTAGGGCCGTCTGGACTGCGGGGCTGGCCGTCACCAGGACCACCGGCACATCGAGGTTACTCTCGCGGACCGTCCTCAAGAGCTGGATCCCGTCCATGCCGGGCATCGAGATGTCGCTGATGATCACGTCGTAGTCGTTGGCGCGGCACAGCCCCACGGCCGCTTCGCCGTCCGAGGCCGTCTCGACCTGGTGGCCCGAGGCCGAGAGCGTGCGGGAATAGGCCCTGAGCAGCGCGGGCTCGTCGTCGACGACGAGGATGCGTCCGGGGATGTCGTCCTGTTTTGCAGGAACTGCCGCTGGGGCAGGGGTGGCAGGGGCGGCAGGGGCGGCTCGAACGGTCTCCATCACGCTTGGTTACGGCAGATCCGCCGGTTCGCATAAGCCGGGCCCGGGTGGACCTCGGGGCCGCCTTAGGCGGCCCCGAGGTCCCGCGTGCCATGGCTTGCCGGGTCCCGCGGCCGCCTGGGGCGGCCGCGGGACCACCCAAGCCCCTGGCTGCACTACGGAATGCGGATCACCCCCCAGGGTTACGGACCCGCCCCTTACAGAACGTCCGACCAGTCAGGCGATGCCGCGAAGGCCGCCCGGATCAACCCTATGTGCGAGTAGGCCTGAGGAAAATTCCCCCAGCTCCGCCCGGTGGACGTGTCGTAGTCCTCCGAGACGAGACCCAGCGGAGACAAAGCCTCCAGCACTCTCTGCATGGTCTCGTAGGCCTCGTCGGATCGGCCGGTCATCGCCAGCGCCTCGATCAGCCAGAACGTGCAGATCACGAACGCCACGGACGGGACGCCGAAGCCGTCATCCGTCAGGTACCGCATCAGCCAGCCGTTGCGGCCCAAGGTTCGGGCAACGGCGTCCACGGTCGCGCGCATCCTGAGGTCGTGGGACGGCAGGAAGCGGAGCATCACCATCTGCAAGAGCGATGCGTCCAGATTCGCCCCGCCGTACGTGGCCGCGAAGAAGCCGAGCTCCGGGCTCCATGCCTTCCGCACGATCTCGTCGCGGATGCGGGTGGCAGCGTCCCGGAACTCCTCGGCGTGACTGGGTAGGTGGCGAGAGGCGACGGCAGCCATCCGATCCGCGGCGGCCCAGCACATCAGACTGGAGAAGGTCTGTGGCTGCCACTCGGTCCGGTACTCCCAGATGCTCGCGTCCGGGGTTCCGACGACGGAGATCGCCTTGCGGGCGAGACGCTCTAGCAGGTCGAGCGTCGCCACGGACTGCTCGTCGCGAAAGCGTTCGTCGAGGAACACCGGCGCGAGGGCCAGGACCATCTCCCCGAAGATGTCGATCTGCCGGTGCAGCGCGGCGTTGTTTCCGACCCGTACGGGACCGTCGCCCTCGAAACCACGCCACTCGGCCATCGTTCGCTCTTCGAGGTCGCTCGTCCCGTCCACCCGGTAGAGCGGCGCCAGATCCAGCGACGGATTTCCGCCCGCCAGGTTCAACAGGTAGGACACGAAGCTCTCTCGCTCCTCGAAGTGACCCAAAAGGCCGAAGGCGCCGAGCGCATAGAACGCGTCGCGGAGCCAGCAGTATCGGTAGTCCCAGGTCCTTCCGGTACCCGGTCCCTCCGGGATCGAGGTCGTCATCGCCGCGATGATGGCCCCCGTGTCCTCGAAGCAGTGGAGCTTCAGCGCCAGCGCAGACCGAATCACCTCCTTCTGAAAGGACGGGGGGACATTGCTCTGCTTGACGAAGCGCCTCCAGTACCTGACGGTCTCGTCGAGGTAGCGATCGCACATCGGCGCGAGCGGCTCCTCGACGGTCGCGCCCCACGTCAGGACCAGGTGGCGTCGCTCGGTGACCGTGAAGGTCTGGCCGCCCAGGTAAGAGAGCGGGATGTCGGTGGTCAGCCGCACCGGGCTCTGGAAGCCCTCGAAGCGCACGTGGTTGGAGCCGGGTAGCTGCACGGGCCGCGCCTTGGTCCAGCCGAGTCGAGGGTCGCACAGCACGCGCGCTCGCGGTGTGCCCTCGATCGGCTCGACGATCCGCACCAGCATCGTCGGCCTGAAGACTCGACCGTGCTGCTCGAACCGCGGCGCCATGTCCACCACGCGGAGCCGGCCATCGGCGTCGCTGAAGACGGTCTCGAGGACGTTCGTGTTCTCGACGTAGCGCTGGGTGCCCGGCTCCCCGGAGGCCGATCCGACGAGGAACTGACCGCCGTTGTCGGCGTCGAGGAGACGGCCGAAGATCGGATCCGAGTCGAACCTTGGCAGACAGCACCACACCACCGAGCCGCTTCGCTCGATCAGCGCCGAGAACTGGCAGTTGCCCACGAGCCCCAGGTCCTCGAGGCGCATCTCGTTTCAGACTAGCACGGTGGTTGTTGGGTAGTGTCCGCGCAGGGAGGGTGTAAGCTCGCAGCTGGCCCTCGTAGCTCAGGTGGATAGAGCGGCGGTTTCCTAAACCGTAGGTCCCGTGTTCGAGTCACGGCGAGGGCACCGTGCTGCACCGTCACCGGATCCTCGTCATCGACGACAGCCGCGAGCTCCTCGCCAGCTTGCGAACGCTCCTCGAGTCCGAGGGGCTCGAGGTCCGCGTGGCCGACGAGGGGCTCGAAGGGCTGCGGGAGGCACGAGCTTTTCGGCCTCACTGCATTCTCGTGGATTACTACATGCCGGGGATGAACGGCGAGGACGTGGTGGCGCGGGTGAGGGCCTTCGATGCGCTCACGCAGATCGTCCTCATGACCGGGCACCCTGGCGAGCGACCCGGCCGCGAGATGATGCGGCGCCTGGACATCCAGGGCTACCACGCGAAGAGCGAGAGCACCGAGAGACTGCTCGTCTCGATCGACGGAGCGCTCAAAGCCTACCGGCAGCTCTCGGAGATCGAGCGGCAGTCGCGGGGCCTGAGGAAGATGCTCGAGGCGAGCCCCAGGATCCACCGGTTCCAGCCGCTGACCGATCTGTGTGCTACCGCGCTCGGCGAGCTGGTGGAGCTCACGCAGTCGCCCAGGGCTCTCATCGCGACGCTGGAGGCGGACGACGCGCTCGTCGTTCGGTCGGAGATCCCTGTTCCGGCGAGGGCCCGCAGGGGTGGGTCCTTCATCGTCGAGCTGCGCAAGGCCCTCGGCCGGGCGCTCGACTCCGGGACGACGGAGCCGGCGGAAGGATTCACCGTGGCGGCCATTCGCCTGGCCGGAGCTCCCCTGGGTGTCCTCGCGATCGAAGGAGACCCGGCCACCCACGACCCCGGGCTTCTTCTCCTGTTCGCGAACCAGCTCGCGCTCGCGATCGAGAACGTCCGGCTGTACGAGATGGCGACGCTGGACTCGTTGACGCAGCTCCAGTCGCGGCGGCACTTCCTCGAGCGTCTCGACGACTGGCTGCGCCTGAGCGTTCGCGACCGGCGGCCGCTCAGCCTGATCCTCGTGGACCTCGATGGCCTCAAGACGATCAACGATCGGCTGGGGCACGTCGCCGGTGACCGTGCAATCGCCCGGGCCGGGGAGTGCATCAGGTCCGTGATACGCGAGACCGACATCGGTGGGCGGTACGGCGGCGACGAGTTCGCCATCGTGACGCCACATACCGCTGCCTCCGGGGCCGGCGTTCTGGCAGAGCGACTCAGATACGCGATCGCCGAGGCGCCGGTCGATGTGGACGGCGAGATGGTCCGCCTGACCGCCAGCATCGCGTACGGCGGCTTCGACTCCCCGCCACTCGAAGCTTGGACGCGCAGGGGCCTGCCGAAGTCCGCCTGGAAGGAGCTCGCGACGCGTCTCATCGGCGAGGTCGACGCGGCCCTCTACGTCGCCAAGGGCTCCGGACGCAACCGGGTCGTAGCGGCCGGCGAGGACGGTGCGATCGACCGCCGCATCATCGAGATCGCCCGGTCGCTGGAGGTCGCCTGAGGGGACCACTACGCGGCATGGCCGAACGCCCCGGGAGCGTCGCTCGCCGGGGCGCCGGTCTTCGAGATCGCGTTTCTCTAGATGCGTTTCGTCAACTAGGACGGATCGTGATCTGGCGGCCCTTTCGCTGACTCGACCGTGGCAGGTGCACGCGAAGCACGCCGTCGAGCATCTGGGCAGACACTTTCTCTGCCTCGATGTTCTCGGGCATCCGGATGTCCCGCCGGTACTCGATCGGCCTGCCGCCGGCTCCAGCTCGAGTGGCAGCCAGGCAGAGCCGTCCTTTCTCCACTTCCACCCGGACCTCGCTCTTGCTCACGCCAGGGAGATCGGCAATCAAGTAGACTTCCTGCTCACTCTCGTAGATATCGACCGACGGGGTGACCGTCGGCGTCATCTCCACGGGAGGCCTGCGCTCGAGCGGGTCCCGATGAGCTCTGGCTAGAAATTTCATTTCTTCCTCCTCCCTTCTCGAAGCCAGGCGTCAAGCCGCCGTCTTCACCGGAATCTGGCGAGGCTGCGCCTCGACCGCCTTGGCGACCCTGACGGTGAGGACGCCGTCCTTCAGGCTCGCGCTCGACTTCTCGAGGTCCACCGTGCACGGGAACTCGAAGCTGCGGGAGAATCTC
The DNA here is from genome assembly GCA_016190375.1 of Deltaproteobacteria bacterium. Lineage (GTDB taxonomy): Bacteria > Myxococcota_A > Polyangia > JACPQR01 > JACPQR01 > JACPQR01. Next base: position 77,678 of record JACPQR010000111.1, on the reverse strand, counting down.
ATCGCGGGTCGCTCTTCCTTCCGCGCCGAATAACCCTCGGGCTTCTCCACGTGACGCTCGCCCGCGATCGTGAGGGCGTTCTCGTCGGCGGTGATCTGCAGGTCCTTTGCGCTCACCCCGGGAACCTCTGCGTTCAGCACGAGCTCGACGCCCTCGTCCCTCAGATACGCTCTCGGCCACCGGGTCGCGCGTTCATGGAACATCGGTCGCCCGAAGCCGAGATCGACCTCGTCGAACAGCCGGTCCAGCCGGCGGCGGAACTCTTCGAAGAAGGCGAACGGGCGGTCGAATTCAGGCTCCTCCCAGAGGCTCTTTTCCAGGCGTTCCAGCATGGGTTCATCCCATCGCTTCAGCATGGGTCAGTCACCTCCTCTCTCGAAGCCCCAAAAAGATAAGCAGCACGTGGGGGGAGGCAAGGGGCGAGGGCCCGGAGCTTGCACCGGCTCATCGCGCTCGGGAGCTCTTGCTAGTCCGCCACTACTAGAGGTTCGCAGCCAGTCCCAGACGCTCGAGGGCGCGTCGGGCCTGCGAGCGGAACGCTTCCCCCGTGACTGCATGACCGTGCCTCTCGTAGTGGAGCGGTCCGGGGTGTGGCAGCGCGGCGAAGTCGCGGGCCGGCGCGGCTCGGAAGAGCTCGTGGTCTGCCTGGACCCCTCTCAGGACGAGCTGCTGGCTGCGAAAGCAGCTCAGCATGCGGCGCTTGCGCACCTTGTCGCGCTCGTCGAGGACCGATGTCGCTTCGCAACCAAGGGGCTCGAGGAATGTGGGGAGCTCGGGAACGACCTCCTCGTCGTGATGCACCGCCATCTCCACGAGGACGGGCGGGGTTGGTCCGATGCGCGGAAGCAGCCGCACGGCCGAATGGACGACGAACGCGGCGGCGTCGTGGTCGGGATGGCCGCCCTCGTACGACGGGAAGAGGATCGCCTCGGGGCAAGCCTCCTCGAGGAGCGCCACGAGCTTCCGCGTGAGGCCGGGAAGCTCGAGCATTGCTTCCTGGTCGATCGTTCCGAGCGACCGGACCTGCGACGGCCCGATGCCCACGAGCGCCATGGCCCGCTCGAGCTCGCGCCTGCGCTCGCGGGCAAATGCCTCGCGCGTCGGATAGCCGGCCGCACGCGCGACGCCGAGATCGCGTGGCGCACCGTCGGTCAGGATGGCGACGACGCAGCCCTGCAATCGGCCGAGCAGGCCACCGGCGCCGATCGTTTCGTCATTTGGGTGCGCCGCGACGACCAGCACGCGAGGGCCAGGCGCGTGCAACGCGGTCGGAGTGCTACGCGAGCCAGTCGACGCGCACCATTCGAGGAAGGCCCCGGCTTGCAGGCTCCGCATAAGCTTCGAGCGCGGGAAACGCCCGGTAGAGCGCCTGCAGGCGTGGTGCCGACGGAAATGATGTCGGCAGATCGCGCCGCCGTCGTACGAACGGTGCAATCGCGCACGTGCCAATCTGCCACGCGATGCATTCCTGCCCCGAACGCCGGCAAGAACAAAGGCATTCGACCGGAGCGGGAATGGGTGACGGGACTTGAACCGTGGTGGCCACCTGGCTGGGGTTGCCACGGGTCGGCGACTACGGCGAAGCGGAGCGGGAACGGGCGACGGGACTTGAACCGTGGTGGCCACCTAGCTGGGGTTGCCACGGGTCGGCGACTACGGCGAAGCGGAGCGGGAACGGGTGACGGGACTTGAACCGTGGTGGCCACCTAGCTGGGGTTGCCACGGGTCGGCGACTACGGCGAAGCGGAGCGGGAGACGGGACTTGAACCCGCGACGTCCACCTTGGCAAGGTGGCACTCTACCACTGAGTTACTCCCGCAAAAAACCTGCGTTCAGTAGCGCCTTCCGGGGCAGCTGTCAACCTCGCCCCGCAGGCCCTGATCCCGGGCTAGGCTGCTGGCGGGCTGCGACCGCGACCGGGACCGCGACCGGGACCGCGACCGCGACCGGGACCGCGACCGCGACCGGGACCGCGACCGCGACCGCGACCGGGACCGCGACCGCGACTGGGACCGCGACCGCGACCGGGACCCCGACCTCGACCGAGACCTCGACGCATCGCTGAGACGCGACCTGCGGGATCAGGCCGGAGCAGCGCGTGGTCGATGGGCGGCAGCTGTAGTTGACGCGGAACATCACGAGACGATCCGCAGAGCTAGCCGCCGTCCCCGCCCTTTACGTCGGGATCAGGGGCAGGGAGGTAGTGGTCGGTCTTGCCGTGCCGTGGCAGGCCTGCCATCGGGGCCGCCTCGACGGCGGCCCCGAGGCCACCGAGCTCGGCCCCACCCGCGGATCCGGATCGTATGGACTACCGGCCCGCCTCCTCGATGCGGGACAGGAGCATCTCTCGCCAGAGGTGCAGAGTGCGGGGGAGCGTCGGGCCGAGAGAAGTGAAGAACTCGCCGGTGCTCTCTAGCTCCGCCTCCCATTCGCCGTAGTCGATGCGCGTCGCGGCGCGGACGTCGTCCGCGGAGGCGTCGAGATCCTGCAGGTCGAGGTGCTCGGGCTTCGGAGCCCAGCCAAGGAGCGTCTCGAGGGCGCCGACGCGGCCGTGGGCGCGATCGATCACCCACTTGAGGACCCGCATGTTGTCGCCGTAGCCCGGCCAGAGGAAGCGTCCGTCCGCCGCCTTGCGGAACCAGTTCACCAGGAAGATCTTGGGCGGGAACGGGATGGCCGCCTGCATCCGGAGCCAGTGCTGCAGGTAGCTGCCCATGTCGTAGCCGCAGAATGGGAGCATCGCCATCGGGTCGCGGCGCACTACTCCGACCTTGCCCGCGGCCGCCGCCGTCGTCTCCGAGCCCATCGTTGCGCCCATGAACACGCCGTGCGCCCAGTTGAACGACTGGAGCACGAGCGGCACGGTCGTCGAGCGCCGGCCGCCGAAGATGATCGCAGAGATGGGCACTCCCTCCGGGTCGTCCCAGTGCCTCGACACCGCCGGGTTGTTCGTGATCGGCGCCGTGAAGCGGCTGTTCGGGTGCGCGGCCTTCTCCGAAGATCCCTTCGACCACGGGCGTCCCTGCCAGTCGATCAGGCCCTCTGGCGCCGGGTCGTCCATTCCCTCCCACCACACGTCACCGTCCGGGGTCAACGCCACGTTCGTGAACAGCGAGTCGCGACCGATGGTTTTCATCGCGTTCGGGTTCGACTTGAAGTTCGTGCCGGGCGCGACGCCGAAGTACCCGTTCTCCGGGTTCACCGCCCAGAGCCGCCCATCCGCCCCGACGCGCATCCACGCGATGTCGTCGCCGACCGTGCGGATCTTCCAGCCGCCGAACCTCTTGGGCGGGATCATCATCGCGAAGTTCGTCTTCCCGCACGCGCTCGGGAACGCAGCCGCCACGTACGTCCTCTGACCCTCCGGGCTCTCCGCCTCGAGGATCAGCATGTGCTCGGCGAGCCATCCTTCCTTGCGCGCCAGGTAGCTCCCGATTCGCAACGAGAGGCACTTCTTCCCGAGCAGCGCGTTTCCGCCATAACCCGAGCCGACCGACCAGATCGCGTTGTCCTCCGGGAAGTGGCAGATGTACCGCCGCTCAGGGCTGCAGTCGCGCACGGAGTGCAGGCCGCGGTTGAAGTCGTCGCGGTCGCCGAGCTTGTCGAGCGCCTGCTTCCCCATGCGGGTCATGATCCCCATGTTCAGCGCCACGTACACCGAGTCGGTGATCTCGATGCCGACCTTGGCGTGCGGGGCATCCACGGGACCCATCACGTAGGGAACCACGAACATCGTGCGTCCCTTCATCGACCCGTCGAACAGGCCGCGGAGCTTCGTGTAGGCCTCGCGCGGGTCCATCCAGTTGTTCGTCGGGCCGGCTTCCTCCTTGGAGCTGGTGCAGATGAAGGTGAGGTGCTCGACCCGGGCGACGTCGCCAGGGTTGGACCGATGCAGGTAGCATCCCGGCCGCTTCTTCGGATCGAGCGGCAGGAGCACCCCGGCGGCGACGGCCTGCTCGATCAGCCGCCGCCGCTCGCCCTCCGAGCCGTCGCAGAAGTGGACCCTGTCGGGCTGGCACAGCTTCGCCATCTCCTCGACCCAGCCAAGCAGGTGCGGGTTCTTCGTCAGATGCGTCTCGATCGCGGGCATGTCCATGGCCTTTCGGTGAGGCGGCCGGCGCGCTCGGTCGGTCGCGGCGCCGAAGCCTAGCACTACTCCAACCCGATGGAAGACTCAGGGCACGAAGTCGATCGTTGCCCGGTCGCGCAGCTCGGCTCGATCGTCCCACTCGCAGGTCAAGTACGCCCGCGTCCGGAGCTGCGAGGCGACCGTCAGGTCGTACTGCCCGCCGCCTGCGTCCGAGGGGCCCGCGATCGCCAGGACCGCGTCGCCGGGTCCGCAGGTGGCGCCGGACGCCTCGAAGTCATCGACGACCACCGTCCCGCCGCCCGCATTCGCCGACACCTCGACCTCGACCTCGGGATCGAACCGCACGGCGGGGTCCACGTGGGCGAGGTCGACGGCGTAGCGCTGCAATATTCCCTCGGGGCCCGGAGGTCCAAGCGTCGCCCAGGCGAGGACGAACGGGCCCCCATCCGCGCGGAACCCGACCCCGATCGAATCGCTCCCGGTCGCACCGTCGGTCCCGTAGGCGAAGGAGACGGTCAGATCTTCGCAAGCCGTCGATGCGTCGAGCGGCCGGGACAACGACCACGCGGAGGACGAGGCGAAAACGGCATCGGCGCCGTCGAACGGGCCGCCGGCGACCGGGCATCCGACGGGATCGCCGGTCGCGGACCAGGAGCCCAGGTCGCAGCCGGCGAAGTCGTCCGTCGAGAGCGTCCCGAACGTCACCGAGTCGGCCTGCCAGCCCTCCAGCACGAGGCGATCGAGGTAGACGTTGTCGTCCGCGCCCTGAGCAGTTGCGCGGATGCGCACGCCGAGCGCCGGATTGTCCGCCGCCCTCGGGTCGATGTCGACGAGGTCCAGACAGAACGTGCTCCAGGTATCGTCGACCTCGACCACCGGGCCGCCGTCGTCGTCGAAGATTTCGTCGAACGATCCGTCCGCGTCGAGCTCGATCGCGAGCGAGTCGTTTGGTCCGGCATTGTCGTCCGCATAGTCGAAGCAGAGGCGCAGGGAGTCCAGGTCGGTAGTGTCGACCGTCCGCGTCAGCGTCCAGGTCCCGGCCTCGGCCTCGAGGGCGTCACCAGCAACGAGCGGGTCCGGCGCAACTCCAAGATCGATGGGGCAAGCAGGGTTCCCCGACACCGTCCATCCGGCCGCTTCCAGATCCGGGCAGCCCGTGAAGTCCTCTCTGAAGAGAGTCGAAAAGCCGAGAAGCGAAGCGCACGACAAGCACGCATCAGCGCCCGCAACTCCGCCGAGGTCGACCGAGCAGGACGCGCCGGGCTCGTCCCGGTCCGCGGTTGCCGGGCACGCAAGAGCCAGCGAGGGTGGCGGCGCGACGCAACCGGTGACCGTGCCGGCGCACGGCGCGCATACCTCGGCGTCCGCGCACCGTCCGTCGTCGGCGTCGTGACTCGTCTCACCGCCCAGGCACGAGTCCACGGTGCAATCGGCGCCGTCGTCGGGGATCGCAAGGTCGTCGGGCGAGAATGCGACCTGACTGACGCCGGCGTCACAGCGCTCGCAGACGTTCGAGGGATTCGGATCGCCATCCTGCAGGCAGCTCCCCTCCACCAGGCACGATCCGGCGACCACCTCCACATCGCAGCCCCCGGCGCCGTCGCAGACGTCGATCGTGCAGGTCATCCCGTCGTCGCAGGTGTACGGCTCGCCGTCGCAGCCGCCGGCGGAGCACGAGTCGCCCGAGGTGCAAGGGTCGCCGTCGTCGCAAGGTCCTTCGGTCACCGAGCTCCACGCCGTGGGGGCCGCGGCGGCATCGCACCGCTCGCAGTCGTTCGACGGGTTCGGATCGCCGTCTGCGAAGCACTGGCCGTCGGTGAGGCACGAGCCTGCCAGAGTGGCGGAGGTGCAACCCCCGGTACCATCGCAGGAGTCGGTGGTGCAATCGAGGCCGTCGTCGCACGAGTACGGCTCGCCGCCGCAGATCACGATGTCGCAGACGTCTCCCGTGGTGCACGGGTCGCCGTCGTCGCAGGCCTCGCCGTCGCGAGGCGAGGCGAGGCAGTCGCCCATGAGGCACGTCTCGGTGGTGCAGGCGTTCCCGTCGTCGCAGTCCTCGTCGACCGAGCAGGGCCCGCACGCATCATCGTCCCGGTCGGTGAGCCCGTCGCAGTCGTTGTCCTCGTCGTCGGAGCAGGTGTCGTCGAACTGGCCGCCGCCCTCGCGCGCGTCGGGGTTCACGGTGGCATCCTGGTCGTCGCAGTCCCGACCGCCGCAGCCGATCGACAGAAAGCCGTCCTCGTCGCCGTCGTCCTCGTCCCCGCAGCCCTCTCCGGTGCAGAAACCGCCGACGCACTCGAAGCCGGTCGCGCAGGAGGCGCCCGAGCCACAATCGACTGCACGACAAAGCCCATCATCGCAAACGAACTGGAAGCCGTCGCCGCAGTCCGTGTACGCGCTGCAAGGGGAAGCCACGCAGTAGCCGTCCACGCAGTCGAGGTCCGGCGCTGTGCAGTCCGAGCCCGTGTCGCAGGCCAGGCGGTCGAGCTTGGACGAGTCGATCTCGCATCCGATCAGCAACGCCAGCACCGAGGCGGAGATCCACCTCACCATGACGCCCTCACCTCGATCATCGCGAGCCCAGGACCCAGCCGCGGAGCGAGGACCGCTTCGGGCGCGTCGTCGTCCGACGAGCTCAGGTCCACGACGAGCATGACGATCCCCGTCGTGAGGATCGCGCCGCCGGCGCCCAGGAGGATCGTCCTCAGCGTGGCGGAGCGGTCTCCTGACTCGACGAGGTCCAGGCAGCGCTGGATCGACCGGCTGCAGTCGAGCGAGGGCTCGTCCAGGTCGGATTGCTTGACGGCAGCGTCCCAGGCGAAGAGGCCTCCGATGCCGGCCGTCGCGACGCCGGCACCGAGTACGATCCAGGTCGCGGCTCCCACGCCGCCGCTCCGGGGAGCTCCGGAGCTCGAGGCCAGCTCGTCATCGACGACCTCGCGTCGCTCGAGCCGCTCCTGCTCATCACGGACGTCAGCCATCGCTCGAAGCCGCTGATCCCGGCGCTGCGCCGCCACGCGCGCATCGATCTCGCGAAGCCTGCGCTCCACCTCCCGCCGGTTCGGCGCGTCCGGCAGCTCTTGCAGGTACAGCCGGAAGTGCCTCGCGGCGTCCGAATCGTGGCCCAGGCTGAGGTGACACTGCGCGATGTTGTAGACCACGGCCGGGGCCGGGGCGAGCTGGTAGGCCCGGGTAAATGAGCGCAGCGCGGGCTGGAACTGACCGCGATCGTATTGCCGCACGCCCTTGGAGAAGAAGATTCTGGCCCTCTGCACCGCCCGCCGACTCTGTGCCTCGGCCGCGGGCGGCAGCATGAGCGTCCACGAGGCGACCGCTCCAGCCAGCACCGCGCGGAGGCGAGCCCAGGACCGCGTGCGCATGGCGCATCCTACCGGTGGGGATTGAATCTCCACAAGGGCCGATCCGTCCTAGAAACGTGCACTTCCAGCGTCTCCTGGTCGCGTTCGCCGTGGTCTCGGCCTTCGGCTCGACTGCCGGCGCGGCACCGGGCGAGCTCAGTCCCAGGGAGGAGCGCCGCCTCGAGCGGGGTCGAATCGTCCGCAGGCCGCTCAGGGGGCCCCGCCGGGGCCTCGTCGGGGGCAGCTCGTGGATCTTGGTGAGAGCGCCAGTCGCCGAGGTCTGGCGCACGCTGGGTAGAGTCGAGGCCTACCGACTGATGTTCCCGAAGGTCGACCGGATCCAGGTGCTCGAGGAGGAGGGGCCGCGGCGGCTCGTGAGGGTAGACAACGAGCTCGCGGTCGGCACGCTCAGCGCGTTCGTGGCGCTTCACTTCGACGCGCGCGAGCGCGAGATCCGCTTCCGGCTCGATCGCGGCCGTGACAATCCAGTGAGGGACGGCTGGGGGTTCTTGCGCATGGACGCATGGCCGGGGCGCGAGGCTCGAACGCTCCTGAGCTTCGGCGTGGCCGTCGACCCTGGCGGCGACGAGCTCGCGCGCGGCCTGCTCGAAGGGCGCGGGGAGCGCCGCATGCTGAACGTGACCCGCCTGATCAAGCGCTTCATGGAGGAGCGCTCTAGACCCGCCCATCCGCGTCCCACCCCGAGCCTTCGCCATCCGAGACCCGTCCTGTCCCGCCCAGGCCCGCGCGGGCTCCTCAGGTAGCCGACCGTCCATTGCCAACCCGACTTGCCATTGTCGATTGACGGGCAATTGGCCCGTGTGTAACTTCCGCCGCCCAGTATCACTGTCCCGCCACAAACGAGGACCAGATGGCCAAGTACACGCTAGAGCAGTCGATCAGTGCATTGGCAGGTGACTTTGCGCGAGAAGTGGCCAAGGCCATTCGCGACGCCAGCCTCGGTGAGCTCACCGGGTTCGTGGCCAACGGGGCTCGCGCAGGCCGCCCCGGCAAGAAGGTGCGCACCCCCCGGCTGGGCTGGCCCAAGTGCCCGGCTTGCGGAAAGAACGCCTGGCCGCGCGGAAAGGGCTACTGTTTCGAGCACGCCAAGGCGGGCGGCGCCAGGTCGTCGAAGACCGCTTCGAAGAAGCGTCTCGGCAGGCCCGCCAAGGCGAAGCCCGCGTCCGCGGAGTAGATTCGCCGGCCTCGGCTTCATGTTCCGCCGTGCCCAACCCGGGCGGATGCGCTACCATGCGCCTCTCCAAGCCAGAGGAGGATCCGGATGCTGCGCACCTTCGTCGCGGTCGCGGTGGTCCTGGCGGCGCTCGCCTCGGGCGCCGGTCCGGCCCGCGCGCAAGCTGCCCTGTATCTAACGCAGGCCGACATCCCTACGCGGCTCAACGAGCAAGGCCTGCGCAACTTCATGCGCGGGCACAACGCCCGCCAGATCAACGAGCAGGACGACCACCGGACCTGGAAGTTCAAGGCGGGCACGTTCTTCCGCTCCCCTCCCGGTGACCTCGAGTGCCACCTCCTCTTCTACGACGTGGAGCACGGCTCGCGCCTCTTCGTCACGGAGATGACGGTCTTCCTCAGCAACCGCGAGGAGACGGCTTTCCTCCAGAACGTCACGCTGGAGCGGCCGCAGTTCAAGCCGCGCAACCGGTATATCGTGGTCCTGACGGTCCGCCGCCAGGAGATGGCCAGCGCCAACTTCGAGCTCGTCGGCCGCCCGGTCGAACGCAGCGGTGTCGTCGAGTTCTCCGACGAGGACACCGCGGACCCCGACCAGATGACGGCACAGCAACAGAGCGCCGCCGCCGAAGCGCAGCGAATCGCGATCGCACGGGAGCAGGCGAGGCAGCGCGAGTACGAGGAGGCCATGCGCGAGCAGAGCGCGGACCCCGGTGCCGGGTCCGGCGGCGGCTCGGAGGGTGGCGAGGAGGAGTATGGAGAGCTGCCCGAGACCGGCGAGGCCTCTTCGTCGTCCGGCGGTTGCGCGAGCTGCTCGGTGGCGCGGCGGACCGGCCGATCGCCGGCATTCGGCCTGGCCTTCCTCACGGCGCTGGGGGCTCTCGCGCTTCGCCCAAGGAGGCCGAGATGAGCACCAGGATCGAGACCGACAGCATGGGCGAGATCGCGGTGCCGGTGGACCGCTACTGGGGCGCGCAGACGCAGCGCTCCCTGCACCACTTCAAGATTGGAGCCGATCACTTCCCTCGCGAGATGATCCGTGCCTTCGGGATCCTGAAGAAGGCCTGTGCTCTGGTGAACCAGGAGCTCGGATTGCTCGCGCCTTCGCTGGCGCATGCCGTCGTCCAGGCGGCCGACGAGGTGATCGAGGGCAAGCTCGACGGTCACTTCCCGCTGGTCGTCTGGCAGACCGGAAGCGGCACGCAGACGAACATGAACGTCAACGAGGTGATCTCGAACCGCGCCATCGAGGTCCTCGGCGGCGTCATGGGGTCCAAGAAGCCGATTCACCCGAACGACCACGTGAACATGTCGCAGTCGTCCAACGACACTTTCCCGACCGCCATGCACATCGCTGCCGTCGAGCAGGTGCGCGGCCGACTGTTGCCCTCGGTCGACAAGCTCAGGTCGACGCTCTCGCGCAAGGCCGGTGACTTCGCGGACATCGTGAAGATCGGAAGGACGCACCTTCAGGACGCGACGCCGATCACTCTGGGGCAGGAGATCTCGGGCTGGGCCTCGATGCTCGAGCACGGCACCGGTCACGTCCAAGCGGTCCTCCCGCACCTCTACGAGCTGGCGATCGGCGGAACCGCGGTCGGCACGGGGCTCAACACCCACCCCGAGTACGCGGTGAGGGTCGCGGCGAAGATCGCCGAGCTGACGAGCCAGCCGTTCGTGTCCGCGCCGAACAAGTTCGAGGCGCTCTCGTCCCACGACGCCCTCGTCGCGGCGAGCGGCGCGCTCAAGGGCCTGGCCTGCAGCCTCACGAAGATCGCGAACGACGTGCGATGGCTCGCCTCCGGGCCACGGGCCGGCCTCGGCGAGATCACGATTCCGGAGAACGAGCCCGGCAGCTCGATCATGCCGGGCAAGGTCAACCCCACCCAGTGCGAAGCGATGACGATGCTCTGCGCCCAGGTCATGGGCAACGACGTCGCCGTGGCGCTGGGCGGAGCGTCGGGCAACTTCGAGCTGAACGTCTACAAGCCCCTGATCATCCACAACTTCCTCCACTCGGTGCGCCTGCTCGCCGACGGTTGCGATTGCTTCGACACGCACTGTGCGGTCGGCATCCAGCCGAACCGGCCCCGGATCGAGCACAATCTCCGGAGCTCCCTGATGCTGGTCACCGCGCTCAATCGGCACATCGGGTACGACAACGCCGCCAAGATCGCCAAGCGCGCGCACCAGACCGGCAAGACCTTGCGCGAGGCGGCGATCGAGCTGGGGCTGGTCACCGGAGAGGACTTCGACCGCTGGGTGCGACCCGAGGACATGGTGGGGCCCCGTTGACGATTCGCGGGTCGGCCCTATCGATCCCCGGGACCCGCCGAGCTCGGGCTGTGCCTCGGGGGTGGAATCGAAAGTGGACGAGAAGCGATACCTGCGGCTGACGGAGGAGGCCTTCCACCGCATCGAGGACGCCTTCGAGGAGGTCGACCCCGACCTCGCCGAGGTCTCGGTGGCCGGCGACGTCCTCACGATCACCTACCGCGGTGGGTCGCGGTGTGTCGTCAATACCCAGCGTCCGACCCGCCAGATCTGGCTCGCGGCGCGGTCACGGGGCTGGCACTTCGACTTCGACGAGGAGAGCGGCGCGTGGCTGGACGACCACGGAGCTGGAATGGAGCTCTACCGGTGCGTCGAGGAGGTCACTCGCGAGACGGTAGGACTCGCCGTCACCGTCCGTCCCGCTTCCTCCTCCCGAGCTTGACGAGGGGAGGGGCCTCGGGCGGGCAGCGGTCGCAGGGCCGCTTTGGGCGCGACCACCGCCTGAAGAGGAAGATGGCCGCCACCGCCAGGATGGCGCCGACCACGACGAGCTGGATGGTCTCCGAGGACATCACCCGAGCCCGGCGAGCCTGCCGGCCTGGAAGACGACGAACGACGCGATCCAGGCGAGGGTGTTCATGTAGAGCACCATGAACACGGGCCAGCGGATGCTGTTCGTCTCCCTGCGCACGACCGCGACCGTGCTGAGGCACTGGCAGGCGAGGACGAAGAACACCATCAGCGAGATCCCGACGAGCGGGGTGAAGCGCGGGCGGCCCGTCCGTGGGTCCACGTCCCTGAGCAGCGCACGGCGCAGGCCCAGCGATCGCTCGTCGACGCTCTCGCCGACCGCATAGACCTGACCGAGGGTCGAGACCAGCACCTCGCGCGCCGCGAACGACGCGACGAGACCGATGCCGATTCGCCAGTCGAATCCCAGGGGCCGGATCAACGGCTCGATCGCGTGCCCGATCCGGCCCGCGAAGCTCCTCGACAGGTGAGCGGCGCGATCCTCGTCCGCGAGGTCCTCGAGCCGGGCCGCGCGGATCCGGGCGGTCGACGAGGTCTGCTCGATGCGATCGGTCCTTCGGGCCAGCGCCTGCGGTGCGAGCCCTCCTCGCGGGAACGCCAGGAGCGCCCACAGCAGGATCGACAGCGCGAGGATCACGCTGCCGGTCTGGGTCGTGAAGTCACGTGCCCGCCGCCACAGCCTCCTCCACACGATTGAGCCGCCCGGCCGCTTGTAGGACGGCAGCTCCATGACCAGGGCGGGCCGTCCGGACCGGAGCAAGGTCTTCTTGAGGACGAAGGCGACGGCGATCGCGGCCGCGATTCCGAGCAGGTACATGCTCGCGATCACCAGGCCGCCGACCGACAGTACTCCCGCCACCGGCGGGCTCGTCGAGAAGACTGCCGCGACGACCAGGGTGTAGACCGGCAGCCTCGCGCTGCAGCTCATCAGCGGCGCGACCAGGATCGTGACGAGACGGTCCTTCTTTCCCTCCACCGTTCGCGCCGCCATGATCCCCGGGATCGCGCACGCGAACGCGCTCATGAGTGGGATGAAGGCCTTGCCCTGCAGCCCCACGGGGCTCATGACGCGGTCCATCAGGTAGGCCGCCCGCGACATGTAGCCGGTGTCCTCGAGGACCGCCATGGCGAGCTCGAGCATCAGGATCTGGGGAAGAAACACGAGGATGTTGCCCACGCCCGCCAGCACCCCGTCGGTCAACAGGTCTCGAAGCGGGCCCGGGGAGACCACGGCTCGCACGCCGCCGGCCGCGAGGTCCACCGCCCTCTCGACGACCTCGATCATCGGCTGCGCCCACCAGAACACGGCCTGGAAGATCGTGGCCATGAGCGCGACGAAGACGAGCCCGCCCCAGAGCGGGTGAGTGAGGACCCGATCGACACGGTCGGTCCTCGTCTCCGCCGCCCGCGCGCGGTCGTCGCTCGCGGCGTTGCAGATGCCGTCGACGGCGGCGTAGCGGGCGAGGATCACGCGCCGCCCGAAGGCCTCATCGACCTCGCGGAGCGCGTCGTCGCCGATCGTCTCGCGCCCGACGTCGCTCGTCAGCCAGAAGATGGCCTCGCCATCGGAAGAGGTGCCCCCCAGGGCGGCCCTGACGCGGTCGATCCGGGCCTCGTCCTCGGGGCCCATGCGGAAGGACCGTCCAGGCCTCTCGCCGTTCGAACGGGCTCGGTCGATTGCCCGGCGCAGCTCTGCGATTCCCTCTCCCTTGGTGCCCACGACGGGAACGACGGGCACCCCGAGCTCGCGGGTCAGGCGATCGACGTCGATGCGGATCCCGAGCTCGGCCGCCACGTCGACCATGCTCAGGGCGACGACGACCGGCTCGCCGAGCTCCATGAGCTGCAGCGCGAGGTAGAGGTTGCGAGCCAGGTTCGAGGCATCGACGACCGCCACCACGATTCCCGGTCTCGACCCTCCGAGCCTGCCGGTCACGACGTCGTGGGCCACCTCCTCCTCCGCGGATCTCGCGGTGAGGCTGTAGCAGCCGGGAACGTCGACCACGTTCAGCTCTTCGCCCGACTCGGTTGTCATCACCGCTTCGAGCCGCTCCACCGTGACGCCGGGATAGTTACCGACGCGTCCCGCGCTGCCGGTGAGCGCGTTCCAGATTGTGGTCTTGCCCGAGTTGGGGTTCCCGGCGATCGCTATTCGCCGTGGGTCGGCACTCGTCATCGCAACCGTCGCGGGCGAACGAGCACCTGCTCGGCCTGCGCGCGACGGATCGCCAACAGGTAGCCTCGGACGCGAACCTGCATCGGGTCGCCGAACGGTGCCCGGCGAACGACCTCCACGGGGGCGCCAGGGGTGAGGCCCATCTCGAGGAGACGGTCACCCAGCGGCCCCGTCTGTGCGACCTCCTCGACCACGGCCGCGCGGCCACAATCCAGGTTCGCGAGGGCGGGGCAAGCGGTACGGGCCGCGTTGGCGAGCATTGGGTGACTTATAGCGCTAACGATTCTCACTTTCAACATGTTCCGACTTGGGAACATGTTCGGAACAAGAAAAGTACCGTCTCGAGCGCAGGCGCCTGTCAGTTGGCCTCGGCCAGAGGGTGGCCCTCGAGGTGGAAGTGATTCCTGTGCGCGGCGTCGTACTCCGGATCGAGGACGCGCTCGAGCGAGCCCGCCTGGCGGAGCGCGGCGGCGAGATCGCGCAGGAACCGACCCTCGGACGTGTCGGCGCGAAAGTCGCGAACGACCGAGGCATGGACGCTCGCGCCCTCGAGGATTCCGACGTCGATCGCGTTGCCGAGGGCGTGCTGACTCAATCGCCCGGGCGAGCGCGTGCTTCGAATGGTCCTGCAGCCGTAGCTGCCCATGGTCCGCACCAACCTGATTGGCTCGGCCAGGTTCGTCGCCGCTACCTGACGGACCGTCTCCTCGATGGCCGGCAAGGTCAGCGCGAACACGCAGGAGATTTCTATCGGAGGTCGGTACTCGAGGCCCGTCGGCCCGCGCGAGACGATGACTCCTTCCCTCATCCCGCATCCGGGCATGGCCGCTGGTGCCGCGGTCAGGCGAGCAGGCTCGAACTGGGCGCCCGTGGCCGCCAGGGCCACGAGGCACGGCTCAGGGGCTCGAGGTGGGGTTGGAGTCGGGGGCAGGGCGGGTTCCTGGGCCTCGGCGCTCGAGACGGCCACTCTTCCGTCCATCGAGCCCCCGCAGTGCACCAGGAGACAGCCGGCGGTCACGAGGACCTGCGAGCCACGCATCTCGGCTCGCAAGCTAGCCCGGACGCACCGCGGCAGGCCAGTTTTCGGTCAGGCCGGTCCGGGCTCCGACGAGATCACCTTGTCGATTGCCGCCGTGCACTCACCGAGAGTCGCGGCCAGCCGCTCGGTCGGGACCGGGACTATCTCCCACTTGCGCTCGATCCTCGCGGGAGAGGCGGCCGTCTTCTCGCTGATACGCTCGTCGGCGACTTTGCGCCTGAGGAACACGCGCCCGGAGGTCGAGACCAGGATCTCCTCTTCGAGTGACGCCGGGGACACCACGGCACACGGCTCGTCGAACGGGTCAGTGAACAGCGCCGTCCCGCCCATTCCGTCCTCCTCCTCGTCGACCTCGACGTCGATCTGACGCCGGTAGGCCGCGAGGAACGCGCCAGGTCTCGCGCCCATGAGTCCGCAGCCGAGCAGGGCCGCCGAGATCGCCACGCCGGCCGCAGGCGGCAGCTCGCCGGCAGCTCGAGCGCCCGCGAGCCGCGCCGCGAGTGGTCCGGCCTTGTCGAGGCCGGGACCGGTGCAGAGCCAGCTGAGCGTCGCGGGCTCGAGCTCGCGGAGGTCGGCGACCACGCGCTCCACGATCTCGCCGGAGCGGTCCGCGGGGACCGATGCGATCGACCGGGCCAGCGCGATGGCGGCGCGCGGCGAAACCGACCGATCCGCGCCGCTCGCGAGCCGGAACAGCTCCTCGACCGCGGCTCCCCGCACCTCGTCCTTCGAGCCATCGGCCGAGAGGAAATGCCTCAGCGCGTCGACGTCCCCGACCCTTGCGAGCTGGCGGACGGTCGAGAGCGGATCACGCGCAATGGGCGCGGAGCGCTCTCTGGACGACCTGAGCCACCGGGTGATCAGGTAGACGGCGGCGACGGCCACGACGGCGAGGAGGAGCAGTCGGTATTCTTCCGACGACATCGCTTCGGCCCAGGGCAAGCGTACCCCAAGTGCCGCACGACCGCGAAAAAGCTTCGAGGCGGTCAGCGGAGCTCGAAGAAGGCCTTCGTCGGCCCGTCGGTCCGGATCGTGACCGGGCGCGAGACCTTCGTGTGATCCTCGAGCTCGAACGTCAGGCGCTGCGGTCCACCCGGCACCTCTACGTTTCCGAGCGGCGTCGTCCCGAGGAGCCGACCCCGCAGGTAGACCCGAGACCACGGGCGCGTGTTGACGAACAGCCGCCCCGGGCCTCGGCCGACCGTGGAAGCGCCGGGGCCATCGGCTGGCGCGTGCGTTTCGCGTGTCGCCGGCCGCGCTCGCACGGTCGCCGGAGCGCCCGCCTTGGTCGCGCGCGTCCCCACGGCCGTGCGCCCGGTCGACGGCGCTTGTGCCGCGCCGACGCTCTCGGACGGGGCCGAGCCCGGGAGTCTCCCGGGCGCGGCGGGCGCGCTGGCAGTCTGCGCCGGCGCAGGGTGAGACAGCGGAACGGGGCTCACCATCGGCCGCGCGGTGATCGCCGGGGGCTCGCGGTCTGAGAGCGACGCCGCCGCCGCGACCAGCCCGGCCAGAACTCCGACGCCGACCGAGATCGCGAGGCCGACCACGCCGCGCCGCGGCCCGACGCTCGGGGGCGTCCGCTCGGCGGCAAAGGGAGTCGCGCTCTGGGTCGGCGGCGGAGTCGGCACCGCAGCGGCGCCGCCGATCTCGATCAGGGTCGGGGCGTCGGCGAGGGTCCCGGACGACGACGAGACGCGGTCCTCGGTCGCGCGCACGTGCTGGCCGACGTGGATCGAGCTCGCGGCGACGCCCGTCCTGGCGATGTGCTCCTCGAGTGCGATCGCGAACCGCTCGGCGTCGGACCACCTGTTCGCGGGGAGGCGCTCGAGCCCCTTGTGCGCGAGCCTCTCCAGGGCCGCAGCCGTTCCGGGTCGTACCGAGGAGAGTCGCGGCCGATCGTCGCTGCAGATGGCACGCATCGTCTCGGGCGCGCTCTCGTGCTTGAAGAGGCGCTGGCCGGCGAGCATCTCCCACAGGACCACCGACAGCGAGAAGAGGTCGGTGCGCGGATCGACCCCACTCCCCTGGAACTGCTCGGGCGCCATGTAGGCGAACTTCCCCTTGAGCGAGCCGGACTCCGTGTCGTGGAGCTGCGTCCTCGCCTTGGCAATTCCGAAGTCGATGAGCTTGACCGACCCATCCCGGCCCACGAGGATGTTGTGCGGGGAGACGTCGCGATGGACGATCGCCAGAGGATGGCCCGCGTCGTCGGTGAGTCGATGAGCATGCGACAGGGCGGCGGCGACGTCGGCCGCGATCCGTAGCGCAACCCCCTCGGGCAGCCGGCCACGTTTCGACAGATCCCTGAGCGATGGCCCATCGACGAGCTCGAGGACGATGAAGGCCTCGTCGCCTTCCTTGCCGACGTCGTAGGTGTGGGCGATGTGGGGATGCGACAGGCGCATTGCGATCCGCGCCTCGTCGAGGAACATCCTCGTGAACTCGGGGTCGCAGCCGAGATGCGGGAGGATCCTCTTGACCACCACCCGGCGCGAGAAACCGCCTTCGCTTCGCTGTGTCGCGACGAAGATCTCCGCCATGCCTCCGCGGGCAATCAGAGACGTGAGCTCGTAGCGCCCGAAGCGCTGTGGCAGCCCCCTCTGGCCAGAGGACGTCGCTGGGCGACTAGTCATCGAAGAGAAGACCTCGCGCGGAGTATACTTCGCTTCCGGATCGTGCCCAAGTTGCGCCTGTTCCTGCTCGCCGGCGTCGTCTGGCCTACCGCGGCGGGCGCGGATCCGCCGCCGAGCAGCGACGTCTGGGGTGAGGCGAGCACGCTCATGGAGGCGCTCGAGTACGATTCCGCGATCGAAGTCCTCGGGCGACTCGTCGGCGCTCCCGAGGCTCCGGCCGCCGATCGGCTGCGGGCCCTCGAGGTCCAGGGCGTCGCGCACGTCGGAGCGGGTCGCGATGACGAGGCCATCTCCGTGTTCCGACGGTTGCGGGAGATGGACCCGGGACATCGACTCACCGACCCGACCTACTCGCCGAAGATCAGGGAGCTCTTCGACCGCGCCGTGGGGTCCTCGATCGTTCGACCGCTGGAGGTGACGCTCGCACCTCCGGGCGAGGGATCCCGCGACGTCACCCTGGCGATCCACTTCGATCCCACGATCGTCGCGGCCGGCTCGGTCGTGTTCCGCTCGCGCTGGAGCGACGAAGGCGAGTACCGGGTGGCGCCGGAGCGGCTCGTGGCCGCCGGCGCCGAGGTCCGCGTTCCGCTGGTCGGCCGTGCTCCGGGAGTCCAGCGACTGCGATTGTTCGTCCTCGCGCTCGCGCCCTCCGGCGCCACGGTGGGGCGCGCGGGTACGGCCGAGTCGCCCGTGATCCTCGAGGTGCGGTCCGTTCCTGCAACGCCTGGCGGTGCGGCTTCGGCGCCGCTCGTCGAGCGCTGGTACTTCTGGGTGGGCCTTGGCGTGCTGGTTGCCGGAGGAGTGGCGGTCGCCATGGTGGCCGCTGGTGGGGACTCCGTCCGGGAGGGAACTCTCGGATCGCAGCAGATGCGGTGAGCCGGCGCGGGCAATCGGCGCTCGTTGAGGTAGAGTGCCGAGGTGGCCGGCAGCTTCGCGGGGCGCCTTCCGGGTCACGTCGCAAGGACGGCGGTCGCGCTGGTGCTGGTGACCGCGTGCGGCGGTGGCGGCAGCGAGGGCCCTCCTCCTCGCTACGCCGAGGCGCCGCCCGAACAGAGGCATGCTTCCCCCCCGCTCCCCCCCGTGCCCGAGGCGACGGCTGCGCCGGACGGAGACGGCGGGCTAGAGTCGGGTGGCGGGCCGGAGGCTGCGCCTGACGCGGCGGATGCCGCCGCAGCGATGCCCGAGGCCGCCGGCATGCCGGAGGTCCTGCAGGTGCTGAGCGCGACCGGACCTATGACCCAGGAGCAGTGGAACGCGATGCTCGCGCTGGGCAGGAGGAAGTTCAACGGGATCTGCGCGGGCTGTCACGGAACCGGAATCGGGCCGCGCCTGGCTGGCCGGCGAAAGACCGCCGCGGCCGTTCGACGGCAGGTGCGGCAGGGGGCGGGCGAGATGCGGCCAATTTCGACCCGGAGGCTCTCCGACGACGAGCTGGAGGCGGTGATCGTGTACCTCTCCACGATCCGCGCGGTCACCGACGTGCGGCCGCCCGGGGGAGGGCAGTAGGTTTCTCGGGGGCGAGCTTGCGCATGAGGCGGGCGATCCTCTTCTCGCCCGCCCGTGCCTCCTCGGCTCCGAGCGCGGCGCGCGCATGCTCGAGCGCGCGAACGGGGTCCCGCTCGACGTGCTCGGTGTGCTTCGCCAGCGCGAGGTGCGCTTCGGCATCGGAGGGGTCCGACGACAGGAGACCTCGCCAGACCGCGGCGGCATCGGCTCGGGCTCCCCGCCTCCTGAGGACATTCGCGTACAGGTGCCGCCCTTCGCGCGCCTCGATGCTGCCCAGGATCCGCTCCGCCTCGTCCGCCGATCCGGCACGCAGGGCGATCTGGGCCAGGCCTATCCGATCCAGGTCGTGCTCGCCCTCCGGCCGGGCGCAGGCTCGGCCCAGGACTCCGAGGAGCGCGGGCAGGGCCACGACGTCCTGGACGTTGTGTTGAAACACGGCCTCGAGGAGCGAGGTCGCGCCGCTCACGAGGAAGTCCTGGTAGATGCCAGGGATCATGCTGCCCGGGATGTCGCCCTCGCGGACGAAGCCCAGCACGTGGGACTCGAGCGAGCCTAGCCGGCACTCGGACAGTCGGCGCTTGAAGAGACGCCGGGAAGGATGCAAGAGGTCGAGGTGCAGGCAATCGCGCGGAGGAGGAAGCCTCGACAGGACGAATCGAGTCTTGAGGAGCGGGACGTCGAAGCTCTTGCCATTGAAGCTGACGATCGCGCTCGCGGCCGCGAGGCGCTCGGCGAGGAAGTCCAGCGCGGCGCGCTCCTCGCAGGGCTCGCGCACGAAGAGCTGCTCGACGACGAAGGAGCCATCTGTGTCGAAGCGGCCGATGCCGATCAGGAAAGCGATCGTCCCGGTTCCTCCGGAGAGGCCGGAGGTCTCGGTGTCGAGGAAGACCGCACCGTCGACGCGGAAGGACTCGAGCGACTCGTCGAGCGCGATCCGCGCGAGGTCGGCGGCGGAGGCTTCGCGTGCATCCGCGATGGCCGCGCCGCCATGGCGGTGGCTCGCGCCGAACGAGGTGCTGGCGAGATAGACCGGGCCGGCCGGCGTCTCGAGCACTCGTCCCGGAAGCTCGTCCAGCGCCCGCCGGATTGCGCGCTCGTCTCGTGCTCGGAGCCGGAACGGGAGGCTCGACTCGGAGCCCGAAGAAGGACCGCTGGCCGTACCTTCGGCCGGCTCGGCGGCGGAGCCGAGCCGAGCGAGCCTGGCGCGTAGATCACCCAGCATCGCAGGCGGGGTCGGCGAGGAGCCGGTCCAGGATCGCGAGCGCGACGGTCTTTCGGGGCGAGCCATCCGCTGGCCCCACGCACGCCGGACAGCCGGCCTTGCAGGGACACGAGGCGACGAGGGCCCGCGTTCGCGAGAGAATGGCGGCGCGGCTCTGGTGTAGCTGCTCGGCGAGGCCCACCCCGCCCGGGTAGCCATCGTACACGAAGAGCGTCGGATCGAAGCCGATCGAACCTTCCTTTCCTGGTGGCATCGTCTCGTCGCTCTTGTCGCCGAGCGTGTGGCCGAGGTCGTGCGGATCGCACATCAAGGTCATCGCCGCGACGTCGTGGAGCGCGGAGCCGAGGCCCCCGAGGCCGTCGAGGACCTCGGCGCGAGGGACGAGGAGCGCACGCACCTCGTCCTCGGGAAGGGTCACCCAGAACGCGGTCGTGTGCATCTGCAGGTCGGGGAGCCTCACATCGCCGTAGCCGACGTTCTCGTGGGTGTAGAACTTGATCTTCTTGAAGCCGACGACCTTCTCCACGATCGAGACCTCGCCCCAGGCGGTCGGCCCGACGCCGGAGCGCCCGGTGCCGAACTCGTCGAGGACGTGGACCTTCGTGTAGGTCATCGCATCCGTGTAGTAGTCGGGCGCGAGCTTTCGGACGTAGCCCTTGCGGTTCTCGTAATCGAGGCGCGTCACCTCCCACTGCTCGCCCTCGTGCTGGTAGATCGCGTGCTCGTGGAGCATCGTGTGCGCTCCCCGGAAGTCCATCTCGGCGATCACCTTGTCGTGGACCTCGTCGATCACGACGAAGTTCTCCCAGCCGCCGCGGCGGAGAGACACATGGCTCGCCGGGTATGCGTCGGCCATCCAGTGGAACCGGCCACCTGACTCGCAGAGGACCCGCTTTCCGACGAGGAAACCGAGCATCTCCCTGGTGTCCTCGAGCTTCAGACCGCCGTAGGTCTCGTCGACGTCGAACGGGAGCTCGAAGGCGGCGCACTTCACGTGCGGGAGCAGGATCTCCAGGTTGTCCGGGTCGATCCGTGCGTGCTCGACCGGGGCGCCCAGGAGGAACTCCGGCTCTCGCGCGAGGAACTGATCGATGGGATTCGACGACGCAACGAGGATCGTCAGGGACAGGCCGCCGCGCCGGCCCGCTCGGCCCGAGCGCTGCCAGAGGGCCGCGACGCTGCCTGGCCAGCCAGCGCAGACGCACGCGTCGATCTCCCCGATGTCGATCCCGAGCTCGAGCGCGCTCGTGGCGACGACGCCCCGCACCGAGCCGTCACGAAGTCCGCGCTCGATCCGGCGCCGGGTGTCGGGCAGGTAACCTCCCCGGTAGCCCTCGACTAGCGATCGGTCGAGGCCGTCCCTCGCAAGCGAGTCCTGAAGGTACTTCAAGATCACCTCGACGCCGTTGCGGCTGCCGGCGAACACGATCGTCGCGACGTCCGCAAGAACGAGGTCGGACGCGATCCGCGCCGTCTCCTTCCGGTAGCTCGCGCGGATGCCGAGCTCGGCGTTGACCACGGGGGGGTTGTAGAGGATGAACCGGCGGCGCCCCTGGGGCGAGCCGCTCTCGTCGACCAGGCCGACCTCGTCTCCGACGAGCTCGGCGGCGTGCTCTCTCGGGTTGGCGATGGTGGCCGAGCTGAGGACGAAGGTCGGCCGCGCTCCGTGAAAGGCGGCGACGCGCTTCAGGCGTCTGAGCACGTTCGCCACGTGGCTGCCGAAGACGCCGCGGTAGGTGTGGACCTCGTCGATGACGACGAAGCGGAGGCCCGAGAAGAACTTCGCCCAGGACGCGTGATGCGGAAGGATCCCCGCGTGGAGCATGTCGGGGTTCGTGAAGATGATCCGCGACGAGTCTCGAGCGCGCGCCCTCGCGTCGGCCGGCGTGTCGCCGTCGTACGTCACCGCGGACAGACCCGTGGCATCCACGCCGGCATCGCGGATCATCCGGCGAATGGCGTCCTCCTGGTCCCGCGACAGGGCCTTGGTCGGGAAGAGGAGGAGCGCGCGTGCCTCGGGCTCGCGGATGAGACGCTCCAGGATCGGGATGACGTAGCAGAGCGACTTCCCGCTGGCCGTGGGCGTCGCCACCACCACGTGCCGGCCCGCGCGGGCGTGCCGTATCGCCTCGCCCTGATGGGTGTACAGCGCGCTCACGCCGCGTGCCGACAGGGCGTCCCGGAGCGGGGGCGGCAGGTCCTCGGGCAGCGAGACGAGCCGGGCTGGCTGGGGGTCCTGGGTCCGATCGGCTGCGATGCAGCCCCGGAAGGCCCACCGATCCTCCCACTGGGCGAGGACATGCTCGAGCCCAGTCTCGCGGAACCGGACCGCTGAACGCATGACGAGACTGTACAGATGACGAGTAGTCGGAGTCAATCTATTGCGGCACCGGCGCCGCCGGGCGGGGACGGCGCCGCGAGCGCATCGCGGTCTGCAGCACACCGAGGACGGCCTGCACCTCGTCGCGCTCGACGGCGAGGGTTCCGCGGATGGTCGCGCCCTCCTGGGTGAGCTCGACCCGCCGGCAAGCGGCGCCCAGGCCTATCGCCGCAAGGAGCAGCGAGCGGCACCTCGAGGCCAGCTCCTCCTGCCACGCGGACAGAGCCCGGGTCGCGGCCTCCTCCGTGTCGAAGGTCGCGGAGGCCTTGGCGATCGCGCCGTGGTCCTCCCTCTCGAAGGCGACGAGGTCGATCCTGGGCGGGATGGGGACGTCCAGACGGCCGAAGGTGAGGCTGGTCAGGTCGTTCCCGACGAGCGCGACGACGGGCTTGGGGCTGCCGTCCGTGGGGTCGGCGAGCGTCAGAAGGCGGTTGCGCCACGCAAACCGCGGAGCCGGCGGAACGGCGGCAGCGCCGTCGGATCCCGGGCGCGGGGCCGCTGGGGTCGCCTTCCTGACGAGCTGGCCGCCCCTTCTCTCGAAGCCGGGCGGCGAGGCGTCTTCGGCGCCGGCTGCGGCGGCGGTGAAGTTCCCGGGTTGGAAGGGGTTCGCCGTCACGACGACGATCTCCTCGAGCGAGGCCAGAGGATCCACGGTCCCGCCGTCCTCGGTTCGCCTAACGCGCATCCCGATGGCTCGACGGATCGTCTCGCGGCCTGCCTCCTCGTGCGGAGAGCCCGCAAGCAGCGCGGGCCTGGCGATCACCGCGAAGCGAACGTTGGTGGGAAGCCTCGCGGCGAGGCCACGGGTTCGCCGATCGCCGGCCTGCGCGGGCGCGGTGCCACCATCGGGGACGGCGCTCTGGGCGACGCCGCCGTCGGGATCCTGGCTCCTCGGGGTGTGCGGCCGGCGGCGGACCTTCTCCCGAACGATGGTTCCCACGGGCTCGGGTGGCGGCGGGGTTTCTTGCGCTCTTTGGTTCGTCTGAGCCGCCGAGCCCTCCCTTGGATCGCCCGGTTCGGGGTTCGCGGCGCGAAGGAGCTCGGCGCTGATTGGGACCAGGTCGTCGTCGATCGTGCCGATGGCGTCGCTCGCCTTGGGCAGGGTCAGGAGCAGCGCCCCGTGCAGCACGAGCGACGCCGCGAGAAGGAGGGCGGGGGATGGACGATGCTCCGCCCGCCTGGCTCGAGATCGCCGCCACATGTGCATCGACAGTCTACCGGCGGGCGCCCCGAAAAGCTCGGTTCGGGGCTAAGGGAACATCGGAGCCCCACCAAGGCCCGTGCCCTCGGGTAGCCCGAACATCAGGTTCAGGCATTGGACGGCCTGACCGGCGGCTCCCTTCACCAGGTTGTCGATCGCGGCAAAGGCCAGGATGCGGCTGGCGCGACGATCGACGGCATAGGCGAGGTGCGCGAAGTTCGAGCCGCGAACGAACAACGTGTCCGGCAGCCGCCCGGGGTCGAGGACGCGAACCGACGGGGAGCCGGAGAAGAAGCTCCTCGCCAGGTCCTGGCACGCCCCATCGGCCAAGCCGCCCAAGGCCTCGGCTCTGGGCGTGGCGTAGGCGGTCGTCAGGATCCCGCGCGTCATCGGCGCGAGATGGGGCGTGAACGTGACGGTGATCGGCTCGCCGGCGACGCTCGAGAGCTCCTGCTCGATCTCGGGCGTGTGGCGGTGCGTGCCCGCGACCTTGTAGGCGCGGATTCCCTCCGCGGTCTCCGGGAGGTGCGTCGTCGGCGACGGAGTGCGGCCGGCCCCGCTGACGCCCGACTTCGAGTCGATGACGATGCTCTTGGGCTCGATCAGGCGGTTCGCGAGGAGCGGAGCGAGACACAGGATCGCGCTCGTCGGATAGCAGCCTGGCACGGCGATCAAACGCGCCGCCGCGATCGCCTCCCGGTGAAGCTCGGGCAGTCCATAGACGGAGCGCGCGCAGAGCTCCGTGTGCGGATGCGCTCCATACCAGGCCTCGTACACGGCGGGATCGCGGAGGCGAAAGTCGGCCGACAGGTCGAGGACCTTCAACCCCGCCTCGAGGAGCGCGCTCACCGCCGGCGCGGACGCCCCGTGGGGGAGCCCGCAGAACGCCACGTCGGCCGCCTCGGCCACCCTCGCGGCATCGAATGGCTCGAGCGGCAAATCCAGGAGGCCCGAGAGCGACGGCAGGGCCTCGGACAGCCGCATCCCGGCGCGGCCGTGGGCTGCGAGGTGCGTGACCTCGACTTCGGGGTGCGACAGGAGAAGCCTGAGAAGCTCCGCGCCCGTGTAGCCCGTGGCGCCGACGATCGCGACGCGGATCAAGGTCGAAGAGGCCCGGACTACCGCTTGGAGAACTGGAAGCGCTTGCGTGCTCCCGGCTGCCCGTACTTCTTCCGCTCCTTCTTGCGCGCGTCGCGCGTGAGGAAGCCGGCGCGCTTCAGCGGAAGGCGGCGTTCGGGGTTCTCGACCAGGAGCGCCTTCGAGATCCCGTGCTTGATGGCGTCGGCCTGACCGCTCTCCCCGCCGCCGCATACGAACGCGCGAACGTCGTACTTGTCCTGGACCTCGATGAGCTCGAGGGGCTGCCTGAGCACCATCTGCGAGGTCGCGCGGCCGAAGAAGATCTCAATCGGGCGGCCGTTGACGGTGATCTGCCCCGTACCCGGGGTCAGCCACACGCGCGCGATGGCCGTCTTGCGTTTTCCGGTCGCGTACCAGCGATTCTGAACCTGTGCCATGACACCCCTGCAATCAGAAGGACAGCGTCTCGGGCTTCTGCGCCGCGTGCGGATGCTCGGCGCCCCGGTAAACCTTGAGCTTGGAAAGAAGCTGCCGGCCGAGGACGTTCTTCGGAAGCATGCCGGCGACCGCCTTGCGGAGGACGAAGTCCGGCTTGCGCTCGAGGACGTGCCGCGCCTCGACCGATCGGAATCCACCCGGATACCCCGAGAACCGGTGGTACATCTTCTGGGTGAGCTTGGTGCCCGTCAGCTTCAGCTGGCTCGCGTTGATGACGATCACGAAGTCGCCCGTGTCGACGTGGGGCGTGAACGTCGGGCGGTGCTTGCCCCTCAGGACGTTCGCCACGTTGCTAGCGAGCCTGCCCAGGACCTGATCCCGCGCGTCGACGACGAACCACTTGCGCTCGATCTCGCCTGGCTTGGCACTGTAGGTACGCATTCGCCTTTTCTCGCAAACAGGGGGCACCTTCTAGTCGGGCCTGGAGCCCCTGTCAAGGCAGCCCCCCGCGACGGTCAGTTGCCGAGCAAGATGTCGATGAGGCGGGCGGGGCTGATCCGCCAGGCCTCGAAGCGGGGGTGGCCGACGGGGTGCAGCGAGTAGGCCGCTACCAGCAGGATGAGGATCAGGGCGGCCAGCGACGCCCTGCGGATGGGCGCGCCCCGATCGCCCGACAGCGGGCTCCGCCCGAACAGGTACGCCCCGACCGCCGCGCCTGTGACGCAGCCGCCCACGTGCGCGGCGATGTCGATGTGCGGGATCGCGAACTGCAAGGCCATGTTGATGACGAGGAAGCGCAGGAGCAGCCCCTTGAGCCGGTCGCGCTGGACGAAGACGCGGCGCTCGCGGTCGAGGAGGACGAGCGCGAGGAGCGCGCCGGCGACGCCGAAGAGCGCTCCAGAGGCGCCGCCGGAGAGCCCGCGGGTGAAGAGCGTGCTCGCGACGGTGCCGCCGACGGCCGACGCCGCGTAGAGCAGGGCGTAGCGAGCGGGGCGGACCACCACCTCGCACAGGCGTCCGATGTCCCAGAGCACGAACATGTTGAAGAAGATGTGCAGCGGCCCGAAGTGGATGAAGGCCGCGGTGAGCAGGCGCCAGACCTCGCCATCCCAGAGCGACGGCGCCCAGAGCGCGAGGCGCAGCGCGACCTCGTCGACCTCTCCGGAGGGGCCGGGCAGCGCGAGCTGGGCCACGAACACGGCCACGTTGACCGCGAGGATCGCGATCGAGACGGGCGTGCGAGGTCGCGCTGGTCGAGCTGGAGCGGCCATCGGGAGTGGAGCAGTTTGCCACACTCGGTCCCCGTTGGCCGGAAACTGGACCGCCGCATTGCAGTCATGGCATCGCGACCCAATGGCGAATCATCTCCCGGTCGACGAAATCCTGACACCCGTTCGCGTGCGAATCGAAGGCGTGCAGGCTCCGCTGCGGCTGGAGCTGCGCCAGGGGATGGGCGGCGCGGCCCTCGTCGCGCGGCTCGGTTTCCTGCGCAGGGGTGCGCAGGTCACCGTCGACGACCCGACGAGCGGGCCCGACGCCACGGCCCGGGTGGCGACCATTCACGACGTGGCGGTGGCCGAGGACTCCGGCGTACCCGAGCTGACGATCGCGCTGGGACCGATCGGGGTGCCCCACGAGGCGGTACGGTCGGACGAGAGGGCTCCGCGCTGGCACCTCGAGGCTCTGGCGCCGCTCCTGGGCAGCGCGACACTGGCGCTCCTCGCGACGATAGCCCTCGTGGGCTGAGACCCGAAAAGCGCTACTCTCCGGCGGACCGTGGCCGAACGCTCCGTCACGCTGGCGCCCCCGGGCAGGCCGTACGAGCCGGGGGCACTTCTGCGCTGGCTGTACCGCCGCTTCTTCGCGGCGCTGCAGGTGGACGCGGCGCTCGATGCCACCGTGCGCCAGGCCGCGCAGCGCGGCACCGTGGTCTACGTCCTGAGGTCCCTGTCGTTCCTGGACTACGCTTGTCTCAACTTCTTCACCCAGAAGCTGGGACTGCCGGCGCTGCGCTTCGTCAACGACCTCGGACAGCTCCCGTTCCGCTCGCTCTGGCGCTGGATCGCGTACCGGCTCGGGCGGCGTCGACCGGAGGAGCGGGAGCTGGGGGAGGTCGTCGGCGCCGGCCAGTCCGCACTCCTCTTCCTCAAGCGGCCCCCCCACTCCTACCGCGCCGCGCCGCGAGGTCTCGCATTCCCGGTCGACCACATCGAGTCCCTGGTGGGCCTGCAGCGAACGAGCGAACGGCCGATCCTCCTCGTGCCTCACACGTTCGTCTGGGGAAAGCAGCCGGAGCGAAGGGGGAGGTCGCTCGTCGATGCGGTCTTCGGACCGCAGGAGTGGCCGGGTCGCGTCCGCATGGCGCTGCAGTTTCTCCTCAACTTCCGCAACGCGATCCTGCGGGTCGGGCAGCCGCTCGACCTCGCCGCGTTCGTGGCCGCGAACGTCACCGAGCCAAACGGCGTGATCGCGTCGAAGGTACGGTTCGCCCTCCTCAAGAGGCTCGAGCGCGAACGCCGGATCATCCTGGGGCCACCCGTGCGGTCACAGGACAGGGTGCGGGCAGAGGTCCTGCGGTCCGTGCCCGTGCGGACGCGGATCGGTGAGGTGGCTCGCGTGGAGAAGAAGCCCCTCGGCGCCATCGAGAAGCGGGCGAAGAAGCTCGTTCGCGAGATCGAGGCGCGGATGAGCTACTGGGTGCTCGTCCTTCTCGATCGGATCTTCCAGGTCATCCGCGATCGGATCTTCGCCGGGCTCGACGTGGACGAGGAGGGTCTCGAGCGCGTGCGCGACGCGTCGCGCCGGGGGCCGCTGGTCCTCTTACCGGCGCATCGCAGCCACGTCGACTACCTCGTGATGTCCTCCACGTTCTTCGAGAACAACCTCGCGCCGCCGTACATCGCCGCCGGCATCAACCTTTCGTTCTTTCCGCTCGGGACGATCTTCCGGCACGCGGGCGCGTTCTTCCTTCGCCGGAGCCTCCAGGGCAACGCCCTGTACGCGGCCGTCTTCAAGGCCTACGTGAGGGTGCTCCTGCGCGATGGGCATCCGATCGAGTTCTTCATCGAGGGGACGAGGTCGCGCACGGGCCGGCTCCTGCACCCGAAGAGCGGGCTGATGGCGATGATCGTCGATGCCGCCTGCGATCTGCCGCAGTGCAGGCCCCAGCTCGTGCCCGCGTCCATCACCTACTCGCGAATCATCGAGGAGAAGTCCTACCTGAGAGAGCTGTCGGGCGCGGACAAGGAACCGGAGGGCATCTCGAGTCTGTTCAGGACTCCCAAGGTGCTGCGCGCACGGTATGGACGGTTGCGCCTCGACTTCGGGGAGATCATCGACCTCGGCACGCACCTCTCGGAACAGCGAGACGAGGATGCCGCCTCGGAGCCGGGACGCCGGCAGATCGTCCAGAGGCTCTCGCACCAGGTCGTCTACCAGATCGGGAGGGCGACCTCGGTGACGGTGTCGTCGCTGCTCGCGACGGCGCTGCTATCGCACGGCAGGCGGGGGATGGAGCGTGGGCGGCTCGTCGAAGAGGTGGGCCTGCTCTGCCGTGAGCTCGAGGCGCGAGGAGCACGCTTCGCGTCGGCGGTGCTCGACCGGGGCACCGTGCGCATCGACTCGCTCGACGAGGGCATGGCGCTGTTCGTCGAAGCCGGACTGGTCACGAGGCACGGCGAGGGAGAGGACGCGATCTTCCAGGTCCCACCGTCGCGCCGGCTCGCGCTCGACTACTACAAGTCGAACCTGCTCCATCACTTCGTGCCGTCGGCGCTCGTCGCGACGGCGCTCCTGGCCCCCGGACGGCCCAGGGACCTCGCCGCCGTGTCCGAGCGCGTCGAGGAGCTGTCGCGACTGTTCAAGTACGAGTTCGTCTTGAGGGCCGACGTCTCCTTCGAGGAGGTCCTCGAGAGCACCGTGGACGCCATGGTCCAGGACGGGAAGGTGACCAGAGGTGCCGACGGCGTGCTCGGTCCGAACGGGGACGCGCTGGCGCTGTACGCGTCGCTCCTCGCCAACTTCGTGGAGGGCTGTCGTCTCGCGGCTCGATCGCTGGAGGTGCTGGTCGGCCGAAGCGCCGCGACCTCGAAGAAGGAGCTCTGCAAGCGCTCCCTGGTCCTCGGCGAGCAGATGTACCTGGCGGGTGAGATCGATCGGTCCGAGGCGATCTCGAAGCCGATCCTCGAGAACGCCTTCGCGTCTTTCGTCGACATGGGCGTCCTGCGGGGTCCACGAGACCGCGGCCCGTACCGGCTGGCCGAGCCGTCCGGGGGGACCGAGAGACCGGCCGATCTCGAGGCGAGGATCGCCGCGTACCTATTGAGCGCGGGAGGGGCTTCGCCCCCCCCGCGGACCCCCCCGCTTCGACGCTCCGTGCGCTCGCTCACTCCGCCGGAGTGAATCCGGCTCCGTTCGCTGCTGCGACGACCGGCGAAGCTCGGCTCGCCCCCCGAGCTGCGACCTGACGAAGAACGCCGTTAGCAATTAGCCGTAAGCGGCCCTTACCTGCTAACGGCTATCCTGCGGGCCCCCCGCCTTGATGCGTCTTGATGCTCGACTATTGACAGTTGCCACGGTGCCTGATACCCGCGGCCGCATGCGACGACACCTCGTTCTGTTGGCCTTGGCGCTCATGTCGGGTTGTGTGCATCCCGCGTATCACGTTGGCACGATGGTCCGGCTCCACCGGCAGGGCCGGTGCCCGGAGGCGCTCGATCGCGCCGTCCAGATCCAGGACCGGCTCCCGGAGTTCCCGCTCGTCAAGCAGGCGCACTACGCCATCTACCGCGGCGCCTGCCACGTGGCGTTGAGGCAGGCTGCTGCGGCGCAGCCCTGGCTCGCGCAGGCAGCGCAGATGCGAGCGCAGTACCCGGGTCTGATCACGCTCGATCACTCGACGGTGCTCGACCAGGCCATCGCGGCCATGAATCAGATGGCTCCGCCTCCACCGCCGACCGTGCAGGTCGCGCCTCCTCCGCCCGCGGTCGCGATGCCGCCGGCGGCCGAGGAGGCGCCGCCGCCGCCGGCGGTCTCGCAGTAGTCGCATTCGAGCCGTTTTCTGGCAGCCTTCCGGGTGCTCGTGTTACCGGCGGAGCTGCATGCACGGACCAGGATCAGCTCGCTTCGCCTTCGGTCTGCTCGCGTTCACCTCCATCGGCGCGGGGGGAGCCGCCGTCCTCGGAAGGTCCGTCGTCGATCCCGGACCCGACCCGGCGCGGGCGATCGCGGCGGAGCTCGCAGAGCGCGGCATAATGGCCGCGGCCCAGGGCGTGCGTCCCGTCGACCCGCCGCCGGCGGGCCCGTTCGCGGGGCTCTGGCTGGGTCGCTGGGTCGCGCTCGGACACCGCCGTGGCGGCCAGGACGATCTCTACCTCGTGGTCGCGCGCGCGACTCCGACCGGAAGAGTCCTCTCCGTCGTCGACGTGACGAACGTCACCCGCTCGCACGGCGCCGCCGAGGCGGGCCTCGCGGTTCGAGCCGGGGTCGCCGCCTTCTCCGTCGCGACGGCCGACGGGACCGAGGCGGTGACGCTCCTCGACTTGCAGGGCGAGCCCGCCGCGGACACGCGAGGATGGAGCGTGCCGTGGAAGATCGCGAACGCGATCTCGAACTTCCAGCGCTTCGGGCAGCCGCAGGGCGTGCGCATCCGGCGCTACGACCTGAGGGCGACGCTGCCGGACCGCGTCGTGGTCCGCGTCGAGGAGAACGCGTTTCGCGCGAAGCTCGGCGCTCGCGACCTCGTCATCGACCCGCGCGCCGACGAGCCCGCCGAGGGCGGCGACATGGTCCGCCTTCGCCCATCGGTCAAGGGACGCCCCGGGCTCATCGGATGGGCGGTCGACACGGCCCGCGCCGTTCCCTGGATCGGCCCCCGCGGCATCGAGTGGATGGAGCACGAGGTCTTCCGCATCAGGGACGCCGCCGTCCGCGGCTACCACCGCGTCGCCCCCGAGGACACCGCGGAGGAGATCGCCCTCGACATGGGGATCGGGCAAGCGCCGCTGAGGGTCGGGCTGGGCGAGCAGCGGGCCGAGGCCGATCCCGCGCAGTTCGCGGTGCTCGGTTGGCCGCCCGAGCCGCTCGTTCCCATGGATCTGCCGAGGCGCTACGAGTCCGAGGGGCGCTGGACGCCGCTCGAGCCCGGCTCGTTCGTCCCGGGTCAGCCGGATTCGCCGCCGCTGTTCGCGACGACGTGGCTCAGGGCCGATCGCGAGCGTCAATACGCTCGGGTCTACGTCGTCGCGTGGGACCCTCGTCAGGTCGAGCTGAAGATCCGTTCCGGGGCGGCGGAGCCGGCGGACGAGACGGGTGCCACGGGCACCGGCCAGGTGCCCCGGGATCCGCGGACGATCGGCCGGCTCGTTGGCGCGTTCAACGGGGGCTTCCAGGCCATTCACGGCGAGTACGGCCTGATGGAGGATGGCCACGCCTTCTTGCCACCGAAGCCCTGGGCAGCCACGGTGGCGGAGCTCGCGGACGGCAGCGTGGGGTTCGGAACGTGGCCGGAAGATCTCCCCAGGATCCCCGAGGACGTCGTCGCGTATCGACAGAACATGACCCCGCTGGTCGCCGACGGTCGCTTCAATCCGTACGGCCGATCGTGGTGGGGCGCCGCGCCGCCGCAGGCTCCCGATCAGGTCCACACCGTGAGGACGGGCATCTGCATGATGCAGGACGGGTTCGTCGCCTACCTGTGGGGCAACGACCTGTCGCACGAGGCGCTCGGCAACGCGATGCAGCTCGCCCGCTGTGAGTACGGGATCCACCTCGACATGAACATGGGGCTGTGCGGCTTCGAGCTTTACCGCATGCTCGAGGCAACACAGGACGAGGAGGTGGGGCGCCCGCTCGAGGCCGACTTCGAGGCGGAAGGCGAGGTCGAGGGCACGAGCCAGAGGTTCCGTGCCCGCCGGCTGGTGCGCAGCATGAACAGCATGAACTTCCCCAGGTACGTCGGTCGCGAGCAGCGAGACTTCTTCTATCTCCTGGCGCGGCCGAGGCTGCCGGGGCCGGCGCTCGAGCCTCCGATCGATCCGCCCGAGCCGGGAGAGGGTCGATTCATCATCGACGGTCTTCCGCACAACGGGTTTCCCTGGGCGTTCGCCCGGACGTTCGTCCGGCCCCTGGCGACGCGTCCGGACGCGACCGTGGTCCTCGCCCGCGTCGACCCGGATCGCGTTCGCACCTCGCCGCCGGTCGAGCCAGGCGTGCTCCTCGGCGCGATCGTTCCCGGCGCGAGCGGTGTCTCGATCGAGGCATCGGGCGATGCCTTCACGCTCGGCGGGCCGCTCCTCGAGGCGGCGAGCGAGGCGACCGCGGCGGTCGGGATCGATCGCGACGGTTTCCTGGTCTTCGCACAGGGTCCCGACCGCGAGGCGCTTGCCGCGGCCATGTCGCTGGCTCGGGTGTCCGGGCCGCGCGCGCTCGGGTCGGACGCCCGCTTCACGTTCCACTTCGGCAGCGGTCGGGTCGCCCGTCTCGACGAGGGCCCGGCGCTGGCCGATCCCGACGCAGCCATCCGGCTGTGGGCCGTGACCGACACAGAGACCGCCCGCCGGCTCTTCGCCGACGTCCCCTTCGCGCCGCCTCGCGTCTGGCAGGCCAAGCAGGCCGAGCGCGTCCGGTATCACAGGGGTCGGCGCTAGCACCGGGAGGACCCTTTCGGAACACGGTGCTCCTGTGGTATCCGAGCCTCCCGATGCAGCGTGACAGCATCCACTTCTTCGCCGCGACCGACGTGGGGAGGCAGCGTGACCACAACGAGGATAACTTCCTCGTGGACAAGAAGCTCAACCTCTTCATCGTGGCCGACGGCATGGGCGGACATGCGGCGGGCGAGGTCGCCTCGGGTCTCGCCGTCCGGACCGTCCGGGACGTCGTGGCGAAGAACCGAGACCTCATCCAGGACTTCCGGAGCGGCGAGAAGGGCGTGACGAGGCGTGACGTCCTGAACCTCCTCGAGCACGCGGTGCAGGCCGCCTGCGCGGCCATCCACGACGTCGCGGAGAAGGATCCCGAGAAGCGCGGGATGGGGACGACGCTCTCGTGCCTGCTCGTGGTCGGCTCGAGGGGCTTCATCGCGCACGTCGGCGACTGCCGCATCTACCTCTACCGGCAGGCCATGGTCCACCAGCTCACCGAGGACCACTCGCTGATCAACGAGCTGATAAAGAGGGGCAAGCTGAAGAAGGAGGAGGCGTACGACAGCCCCTACAAGAACGCGGTGACGAGGGCCGTTGGCGTCTACGCGAGCGTCGAGGTGGACACGATCGACTTCGACGTGCTGGCGGGCGACGAGTTCCTCCTGGCCTCCGACGGGCTCCACGGCTACCTGAGGGAAGGCGAGCTGCCGACGATGCTCGCCCAGATCGAGCCGAAGGCCGCGTCCGAGACCCTGATCAAGCTCGCCAACGACCGCGGCGGCAAGGACAACATCACCACGGTCATCGTCAAGCTCGAGGAGTCCGAGGGCGAGCTTAGCGAGAAGCTGAAGAGCGAGGTGAACCTCAAGATCGAGGTCCTGCAGAAGATGCCGCTCTTCCGCTACCTGTCCTACAAGGAGCTCGTGCGCGTCATGAACCTCACGGACGTCGTGGAGCGCGCGGGAGGAGAGGCGATCATCCGCGAGGGCGAGCAAGGCGAGGAGATGTACGTCGTCCTCTCCGGGCGTGTCCGGGTGCACAAGGGCGACGCCGACATCGCCAGCCTGGAGATGGGCGAGCACTTCGGCGAGATGGCCCTCGTGGACCAGACGCCGCGCTCCGCGAGCGTCTCGGCGGTCTCCGACTCGAAGCTCCTCAAGGTTGGCCGCAAGGACTTCTTCTCGATCATCCGCAACGAGCACGATCTCGCCGTCAAGCTCCTCTGGAGCTTCCTGCAAGTCCTCACGGAGAGGCTCAGGGCGAGCACGCGCGAGCTCGGCGAGGCCCGCGAGGCCCTGCGGATGGAGGACCTGACCCACGAGATCTTCGCCGAGTTCGACGACGCCTACAGCGTCGAGGAAGAACCGAGAGTGGAGAAGACGATCACATGAGATGGCTCGTCGCGGTACTGATTCTGTCGACGGCAGGTTGCTCGAGCGGCAAGGAGCGCGAACGCCGCCCGCGCGAGCGCGATGGCGCGGCGGCGACGCGCGCCCCGACGAAGCGCACACGGGACGCCGGCGCACCGGAGCCGCGCACGCCGCTGCCCGAGGCGGTCCTCGCCTCCGTCCAGGGCGGCGTCGAGGTCGACCGGCGAGGGCGTGTCGTCGTGCCGCGGCGCCGGCTCGGAGCGGATGGCGGCGTGCGAGAGGCGGCGCAGCCGCCCCAGGGGGAGGCGCAGGTCAGGGCCGCGAACGACATGGAGCTCCTCATCGGGGACGCCGTGGCGACGGGCGCCGACGGGACCGTCGAGCTGCGTCTGCCCGAGGAAGGATCGATCGCCGTCGGGCCCGACAGCGTGATCCGGGTGAGCCGCTTCGGCGTCAACGAGATGCTCCTGCCGCGCGGGCGGCTGCACACGAAGCTCGTGACGCCGGGTCGCGGCCGCAGGGTGCTCAAGGTGGGCGCGCCGGCGGCGCTCGTCACGATCGCGGGGACCCAGGCCGTCGTGGCCGTCGCCGACGACGGCTCCATGCGGGTCGTCGCGATCACGGGAGGCGCGAAGATCCGGACCGCGGGGTCGGCCGAGCCGATCGAGCTGGAACAGGGCAAGATGATCGAGGTCGACGCCGAGGGCGCGGCGGGCAGGGTCGTCGACGCTCCCGCGGACGTCGACGCCCAGACGGACTCGTGGCTCGCCGGGCGGCGCGAGGTGGTCGCGAGGGATCCGGCCAAGACCGTCCGAGTCCTCGCGAAGCGCCTCGACGTGGACCTGGGCAAGGTCGGTCCCGCCCTCGACGAGCTCGAGGCGCGCCGGACCAGGAACCGCGAGATCTTGAAGCGTTCGTCCGAGGCGCGGGCCAAGCGCGATCCGCAGGTGGCGAAGATGCAGCAGGAGCTCGTGGAGAACTCGCGCGCCCTGGTCGAGTCGACCGATCTGGCCCGCTCGACGGTGCTGAGGATCCTCCTCAGGCTCGAGTCCTTCCAGTCGATCCGCGCGCGCGCGGGCGAGGGCGCGGCCCTCGGTCCGGGCGCGACGCAGATCGACGAGCTCACACCGCGCATCGGCGAGATCCAGAAGCGCGCCGAGAGCCAGTTCCGCCGGTTCCCGAAGCGCCCGCGTCGCCCGAGGACGGGCCCGACCCCGGGTCACGGACTGCCGAAGCTCCCGCCGATCAAGGGGCAGACGCAGATCCCGCGGCCGACGCCGGAGGGTGCGGCGCACCAGAGCGGCGAGAGCGAGTGAGGGCCGGCACTAGGGCCGTTCGCAGACGAAGGCGTGGCTGTTGTCGCAGTTGTCGTCGTCCCAGTTCGCGTTGCCGGCCATCATCTCCACGCAGTCGGCGTTGCCGCTGTTGTCGGGCTGACCGGCGTTCCACCTCGTGTACCCGCCCAGGGGGATCGAGCCGTTCGGGCCCAGGTCCCATCGCCAGGTGCCCTCGGCCGACCGGTCGTTGAGCCCCACCCAGACGTTCATCGGGGCGAGCGCGTCCACCGTGGCGTTCTCCGCGGCCGAGCCGATCTCCACAAGGTGCGCGCCCTCGCGTGTGCAGCGGTCTCGGGCGCTCGACCAGTCGTCCGTCTCGGTGAAGAGCATGTAGCAGATCCCGCCGGCGAGGACGTTCTCGTCGCCTTCGAGGCACTCCTGCTCGCAGGTCGCGCTGCACCCGTCCCCGGAGACGACGTTGCTGTCGTCGCAGGCTTCGACGCCGAAGTACAGGACGCCGTCGCCGCAGCGCGCCGCCGCGCAGGTCCCCAGGCAAGCATCGCCGTCGAAGCCGTTCCCGTCGTCGCATTCCTCGAAACCGGCTCTGACGACCCCGTCGCCACACCTCGCCGCCTGGCAGGCATTTCGGCACGCGTCGGTATCGACTCCGTTGCCGTCGTCGCATTCCTCGACTCCCGCGCGCACCACGCCGTCGCCGCAGCGTGCCGCGACGCACGTGTGCAGGCAGGCGTCCGCGTCGTCCTGGTTCCCGTCGTCGCAGGCCTCGACGCCGGCGCGCACCACTCCGTCGCCGCAAGCCGCCGGCACGCACGTGCCGAGGCACGCGTCGGTGTCCGTCGTGTTTCCGTCGTCGCACGCCTCGACTCCGGCCTGGACCACGCCGTCGCCGCAGCGGGCGTCTTCGCACGAGCCGAGACAACCGTCGGTGTCGGCGTCATTGCCGTCGTCGCATTGCTCGACGCCGAGCCAGACGACACCATCGCCGCAGGTGGCCTGGACGCAGGTCCCCAGACACGAGTCCGCGTCCGAAGCGTCGCCGTCGTCGCACTCCTCGACGCCGCTCTGGACGATGCCGTCGCCGCACCGCGCGAGCGCGCAGGAGCCGAGGCAGGCGTCCGTCTGGTCGACGTTTCCGTCGTCGCACGCCTCGACGCCCGAGCGAACGACGCCGTCGCCACAGCGGGCGTCTTCGCACGAGCCGAGACAACCGTCGGTGTCGAGGTCATTGCCGTCGTCGCACTCCTCGACGCCGGCATGGCGTCGGCCGTCGCCGCACGTGGCGAGGATGCAGCCAGAGAGGCAGGCGTCGGAGTCGTCCCGATTGCCGTCGTCGCAGTCCTCCCCGTCCTCTTGAACGAAGCCGTCACCGCAGGACGCTTGCAGGCACGTGGCCAGACAGTCATCGGCGTTCGACCGGTTGCCGTCGTCGCACTCCTCTGGATCCTGGACGACGCCGTCGCCGCAGTCGGGGGACGCGCAGTCCGATCGGCAGTCGTCGGTGTCGTCGTCGTTGCCGTCGTCGCAGGCCTCGACCCCGACCCGGACGACACCGTCACCGCAGCGCGCGGGTGTGCAGTCGCCGAGGCAAACGTCGTCATCCTGCCCGTTGGCGTCGTCGCACTCCTCGGGAGCCTGAACGATGCCGTCGCCGCAGCGCTTCTCGAGGCAATTCGACCGGCAGTCGTCCGCGTCATCCGGGTTGCCGTCGTCGCACTCCTCGCCGGTCTGGACGACACCGTCCCCGCAAGTCGGCAGCCTGCAGGTGGACACGCAGGCGTCGTCGTCGATGTCGTTTCCGTCGTCGCACGGCTCGACGCCGACGCGGACGAAGCCGTCGCCGCAGAACGCATAGAGGCAGGAGGGAAGGCACTCGTCGTCGCCACGTCCATTGCCGTCGTCGCACTCCTCACCCGGATCGACCACGCCGTCGCCGCAGGTGGCGAGCCCGCAGAGGTTGCGGCAGTCGTCGCCGTCGGTGTCGTTGCCGTCGTCGCAGGCCTCGACGCCGGCTCTGAGCATGCCGTCGCCGCAGCTCGCCGGTCGACACGAGCCCAGACACCAGTCCGTTCCGTCGCGGTCGCCGTCGTCGCATGCCTCGCCCTCGTCGAGGGCCCCATCGCCGCAGGTCGGCGGACCGCAGTCGTTGGTGCAGTCGTCGTCGTCCACGTCGTTTCCGTCATCGCAGGTCTCGACCCCGGCCCACACGACGCCGTCGCCGCAGCGAGCCTGCTCGCAGCTCGCGAGGCAACGATCCGAGTCGTCGTCGTTCCCGTCGTCGCAGGCTTCGCCCGTGGCGGCGTCCCCCTCGCCGATCCGGTCGACGAGACCGTCGCCGCAGATCGGCTCCTTCTGCTCCTCGCCTCCGCCACCACAGCCCACCATCGCCGCAACAGCCAGACCAAGGCACTGCCGCATTTCGGGGTTCCTCCTCGGACTGGTCGCTCTCGCAAGTCTCGTGCTGCGAGAGCGCGAAGTTCCAGTCGAAGCGTCGAATGCTCGGGGAAACGCGCCCATTCACGACGGCTGGCGTTTCGCTTCGGGCTTCGGAGCTCCTCTCCCGATCTGCGCAGCTCTTGCACAGAACTGTACGTGAATTGCACAGCAGGGCAGTATCCGGCTCGATTTCGCCCCGCAGCACGACGGCACGATCATTGAAAAGCACAGGCCAGTGGAAACGGGTGACGGGGACCCAGGGGCGGCCGTCGGTCCGCCGTCATACGCCGAACCGGTCGGCAAGGTCCTGTCCGGCAGGTACATCGTCCTCGGGCAGCTCGGGTCGGGCGCGATGGGTACCGTCTACGACTGCGAGAACTTCGCGATTGGGAGAAGGGTCGCCATCAAGGTCCTCGATCCGGTCCACGCCGGTCGTCGCGAGGCGGTGGAGAGGTTCCAGCGCGAGGCACGAGCCGCCGCGCAGATCGGCCACCCCAACATCGTCGAGGTCCTGGACATGGGCCAGACGGACGAGGGGCTGCCGTACATGGTCATGGAGCGCCTCGATGGCGAAGACCTCTGCGCGGCGCTGG
Organism: Deltaproteobacteria bacterium; assembly: GCA_016190375.1. Lineage (GTDB taxonomy): Bacteria > Myxococcota_A > Polyangia > JACPQR01 > JACPQR01 > JACPQR01. The sequence goes on along the minus strand of JACPQR010000111.1, from coordinate 39,218 downwards.
AGAGGACGAGGTGCCTGCAGCCCGCGCAGGCGGTCGACATCGTGGTCCAGGTACTGGCGGCGCTCGAGGCAGCCCACGCGGCGGGGATCGTGCATCGCGACCTGAAGCCCGAAAACGTGTTCCTGGCGAGACGGGGGCTGCGCACCGACTTCGTCAAGATCCTCGACTTCGGCGTGGCGAAGTTCCGCGACGCGATGGAGGAGGAGTCGTCCAGGTTGACGCGCGACGGGACCACGGTCGGCACGCCGGCATACATGTCCCCCGAGCAGGCATCGGGTAGCCGGGACATCGACGCGCGGAGCGACCTGTACTCGGCCGGCGTCCTCCTGTACGAGATGCTCTCGGGGAGGCTGCCGCACGAGGGGGATACCTGCAACGCGCAGATAGTCGCCATCGTGACGCGGGACCCGCTTCCGCTGCACGAGTTGGCCCCCTGGACGCCACCGGGGCTGGTCCGTGTCGTCAATCGCGCGATGTCCCGCGCTCGGACCGAGCGCTTCCAGACCGCTCGGGACTTCCTTTCGGCTCTCGAGCCGTTTCTGGAGGCCGAGGAGCTCGTGGTCGGGCTCGATCCGTCCGAGTCGCCGAGGACCGCGCGCGGTGCCGCCGGAAGGCTCTCGACGCTCGAGCTGCAGGTGCCCCGGGCCTGGCGCAAGCGCGCTGCCCTCGTCGCGCTCGGTCTCGTCCTCGCTTGTGCAGCCGTCGCGGCGATCCTGCGACCGAGCGCGGCGCGCCCGCCACGAATCCGCGCCACGTCCCTTCGAGCGTCGTCGCTGCCGTCGGTCGCGTCCGGCCCAGCGGTCATGCCGGTCGACATTGCCTCGAACCCACCCGGTGCCACCGTGCTGCTCGATGGTGCGCCGATCGGGGCGGCGCCCGTCCACGCGCTCGTTCCCAGCGACGACGGCGTTCACGTCGTCAGAGTCGAGGCGCCTGGCCGCAAGCCAGTCGAACGATCCGTCTCGCTCGCGGGCCCGGTCCGCCTCGCCATCGACCTCGAGGCGCTGCCTTCGTCCGAGCCGATCAGGTCTGGCCCGCCGCGCGCCGGGCGGCGGCCTCGTTCATCGAGTGGCCTCATGTTCGACGAGAGCGTTTATCATCGAGGGCCATGAGCTGCCGAGCGCAGATCCTGGCCCTCCTCCTGGCGTCCGCCGTTTCCTCGGAAGTACGCGCCGACGCGAGGTCGGACGCGCTCGAGCGGTTCCGCGAGGGCTCTCGCTTGTTCGCCGCGCATGACTACGCCGGGGCGCGGGCGGCGTTCGAGGAGGCTCATCGGATCCTCCCCAACGCGCGCGTCCTCGGGAACATCGCGACGTGCCTGGCGGCCGAGGGACGACCCGCCGACGCCGTGACCGCGTTCCGGCGGTTCCTGCACGATGGCGGTAGCGAGGTGCCGGCCGCCGCCCGGCGCGAGGCCGAACGGCAGATTCGCTCACTGGGAGCCTCGGTCGGCGACCTGCTGCTCGCCGTCGACCCGGCTGGCGCGGAGGTCCTGATCGACGGCAACCCTGCCGGCACCATCCCGGTTCCGTGGCCGATCGCCGTACAGCCGGGGAGCCGACTCATCGAGATCCGCGCGCCCGGATACTTGCCGATCTCTCGTACCGTCGAGGTCGTGGCGGGCCGCGAGCACAGCCTGTCGGCAGTCCTGCAGCCCGTCCCGGCCGAGCCGGCGCCCCCGCCCAGCGCGCCGCTTCCCGGGCCCGCCGTCGAGACGGCCGAGGTGTCGCCGCCAGCTCCGACGACTTCGCCCCCGAGCCGGGTGCCGCCGCCACGGGCGCCCCTCGGGCGCGGGCCGCTCCTCTGGACGGGAGTGGCCGCCACGGGCGCGCTCGCCGTCGCTGCCGCCGTGACGGGCCTCCTCGCGCTCGCTCGCCTGGACGAGTACGAGGCGGAGGGCACTTCGGTCGAGAGGCGCCGCGAGCTGTTCGACTCGACGAGCACCCTGACCGACGTGACCGACGTCCTGGTCTGGAGCGCCATCGCATGCGCCGCGGCCACGACCGCGCTCTACCTCTTGGCTGGGCCGCGCACCGAAAGCGAGCCCGCGCCAGGGGCGGCCTCGACCAGACTGGAAGGGGGAGCCAGATGGAACCTCGCGCTCGGATTCTGATCCTCTCACTGGTCGCGGCGATCCAGCCGGGATGCATCTGCGGCGCGATCGCGAACCCGGACCCATCACTGCTCGAAGGCGCTGATGATGCGGGCATCGACGGGTCGCCCGACGGAGGTTGCGGCTCGGACACGGATTGCCACGACGGCATCGACTGCACTGCCGACCTCTGCCCCGATGATGGGGTCTGCACCCACTTCGCGGACGACGAGCTGTGCGAAGTCGACGAGCTGTGCCTCGCGGACACCGGCTGCATCCCCAGACGTCCCTGCGAGTCGGCCGCGGACTGCCAGGACGCGACCGTGTGCGACGGTGAGGAGCGCTGCGAACGGAACGTCTGCCTGCCCGGCGACGCCCTCGAATGCGACGACGGCCGCTTCTGCAACGGCGCCGAGACCTGCGATCCCGAGGGTGGCTGCCAGCCCGGTCCCGTGCCCGATTGCTCGGACGGAGTGGACTGCACCCTGGACTCCTGCGACCCCGAGGAGGACGAGTGCGTCCACGACCCGAGCGACGCCGCGTGCAGCGACGGCGAACACTGCAACGGGGTCGAGTCCTGCGACGCCACGAACGGCTGCGAGCCGGGGACGCCTCCCTGCGACGACGGCGTCGATTGCACGGTCGACCAGTGCGTCGAGGCCGAGGACGAGTGCCTGCGCCACGCCGACCACGGCTCGTGCGGACCCGGGGAGCTCTGCCACGACGGCGGCGCGGGCTTCCTCTGCGAGGCGGTCCCCTGCTCCGAGCCGGCCGACTGCGACGACGGCGACGGCTGCAACGGCGTCGAGACCTGCGGAAAAACGGGATTCTGCGAGGCGGGCGGCTTCGAGCCCTGCGACGACGGCTTCTTCTGCAGCGGCGCGGAGTACTGCGACGCGGACGGAGCCTGCCAGGATCAGCCACCGCCGAGCTGCTCCGACGGCGTCGACTGCACGATCGACTCGTGCGACGTCGGGTCCGACGCCTGCGCCCACGCTCCATCACACGTCGAATGCGCGGACGGGTCGTTCTGCAGCGGCGACGAGGTCTGTAGCGCGCTCGGGTGCGAGGACGGCCCACCGCCCGACTGCGACGACGGCAGCGATTGCACCGTGGATGCCTGCGTCGACCCAGGCGGCTGCTCCGGGTCGCCGCGCGACGCCGACGCCGATGGCCATGGCGACCTCGCCTGCGGGGGAGACGACTGCGACGACGGCGACGCCCTCGTCAGCCCCGAGGCCGAGGAGATCTGCAACGGCGCGGACGACGACTGCAGCGGCACGGCCGACGACGGTCTCGAGTGCGCTCGGGGCACCGCCCTTGCCTGCGAGACGGGCTGCGGCTCGACGGGCACGAGGACCTGCAGCGTGGACTGCGCCTGGGGAGGCTGCGACGCCCCGCCCGAGGACTGCAATGGCGTCGACGACGACTGCGACGACGAGGTCGACGAGGGCTGCGACTGCGACCCCGCCGACCCGACCGATTGCCTGACGTCCTGCGGTACGACCGGGACGAGGCAGTGCGTCGCGGGAGAGTGGACGGCGTGCGATCCGCCGGACGAGGCGTGCAACGGCCTGGACGACGACTGCGATCTCGAGCCTGACAACGGCTTCGACTGCCCGCAGGCAGAGGTGGAGCCGTGCACGACGGCCTGCGGGTCGAGCGGAGAGCGCACCTGCTCCGACGCCTGCGAGTGGGGGTCCTGCGCGCCACCGCTCGAGATCTGCAACGGCGAGGACGACGACTGCGCCCTGGGGCCCGACGACGTCTTCGATTGCGTGCAGGGCAGCTCCGAGGCGTGCGTGACGGGCTGCCTCTCCGCCGGGACGCGGACTTGCTCCGGCTCCTGTACCTGGGGAAGCTGCGTGGCGCCAGCCGAGATCTGCAACGGCGACGACGACGACTGCGATGGGCAGTGCGACGAGACCTCCCAGTGCTGCGCCGGCGCGGCTACCGGCTGCCAGACGGCGTGCGACACCACGGGCACGAGCACCTGCACGAACGCATGCACGCCCGGCGCCTGCGTCCCCCCGAACGAGATCTGCAACGGACAGGACGACGACTGCGATGGCAGGTGCGACGACGGGTTCACGTGCTGCGCCGGCGCCGCCGGGACGGCGTGCTTGACCGATTGCAACACGCTCGGCATCGGCGTGTGCAACGCCCAGTGCCAGCTGATCGGAGGCAACTGCTCCGAGCCCGTCGAGATCTGCAACGGGCGCGACGACGACTGCGACGACAACTGCGACGAGGGCGGCGGCCGGCAGTGCTGCGCCGGAGTCGATCTGCGCGAGTGCTCCGTCGTAGGAGGAGGAGACCCCGTCCTGGGCACCCAGACCTGCATGGCCGCATGTCTCTGGTCAGCGTGCTGCGCCGTGACCGAGCAGTGCGGCAACGGCCTGGACGACGACTGCGACGGGCAGATGGACGGGATGGACCCGCAGGGCTGTTGCTCCTACGACGGAGGCATCGAGGAGTCGTGCAACGGTCAGGACGACGACTGCAACGGACTCTGCGACGACGGCGGAGGCGACATGGAGTGCTGCCGAGGGACGTCCCGGGGCTGCCGGACGAGCTGCAACACCGTGGGCACGCGGCGCTGCGACAACGACTGCGAGTGGGACGATTGCGAGCCCCCCGACGAGATCTGCGACAACGGCTTCGACGACGACTGCGACGGGGACGTCGACGCCGCGGACCCGGACTGCTGAGCCCCGATACCGCGCCGGTAATTCTTGACCTTGCGGGACGGTCCCGGATAGCCTCGCATCACTTTGGAGCCCATCCGGATTCGACTTTTCGCACTCGCCTGCGGGCTCCTCCTGGTCCCGGGCCTCGCGGCCGCGCAGGACGAGGAGGTCTCCGCACCGCTTGTCAGCACGGACGGCGGAGCGCTCGGCCGTTATCTGCAACCGGCGGAGTTCACGAACGTGATCGACGCCTTCGACGAAGACGACCCGTTCGACCTCAATGTCTCGATCGGGTACGAACGCACCTTGCGCCGAGGCAAGGTTCGCCGAGAGTCCAACAACCCCGGCGTCTCCGAGGACGGCTACATCGATTACGTCGACCTCGCCCGATACTCGCAGCTCACGAACACCCTCGTCATCTCGGGCGCGATTGGCCTCTATCACGACCTGCAGCTCTGGACCCGCTGGCCGCTCGTGCTCTCGGACACGCGTGAGCTGAAGCTGGACGATGCCGTCACCGCCGAGCAGGGGCAGCTCAGGCGAGACTGCGGCACGGGCGGCGCCGACCCCGAGACCTGCCTGTTCGACCTGCCGTTCAAGTCGCCGGAGAGGAGCGGGGTCGACTCCTTCTCGCTCGGTCTCGACTGGGGGATCCTCAGCCAGGAGCGCGACGACACGAAGCCGAACTGGGTGCTCGGCGTCGAGGCGGCCTTCGGGATCGGCTCGCAGCTCGAGGCCGCGACCGAGGACGAGGACGGCGGCATCAGCCGCGGAACCGTGCTCCTCGCAGCATCTAGCTCGTTCTCGCACCGGTACCGCTATCTCGAGCCGTACCTGGGCGTGCGGTTCTCGATCGAGATCCCGAAGGGCGACTCGCTCTTCCCCGACGCCGACGAGTTCAAGGGCCGCCTGAACACCCTGCCGCCCATCGTCGGCGCGATGCTCTTCGGCGCCGAGATCGTCCCCTGGGAGAACGCTCAGAGCTTCCAGCGCTTCTCGATCGACCTTCGCGCCAGCGGCACCTTCAACAGCGAGGGTCGCAACTACTCGGAGCTCTTCGACGCCCTGGGCACGAGCCAGCATCCCCAGATCCTCCAGCCGAACAAGTCAGGTCAGGAGTTCAACGGGATGACGGACGTCGAGAACTACGGCACGTTCGCCGGCAGGCTCAGCCTGAACGTCCAGGCCGCGCGCTACGTGAAGTTCAACCTCGGCGCGATCCTCGCCCACGATCAGGAGCACGGGATCACCTTCACGGACGCCTGCAACCCCGACGCCGACGTCGCGGTCGCGCAGGCGCCCTGCACCCGTGGAGCGCCGAATCCCGATCACCGTCCGGTGATCGATCTCCCTGGGCACCGGTTCCGCGTCGAGGAGTCGACGATCTTCACCTTCTTCGCGACCGGCACCGCGATGTTCTAGAGGGGACACGCACCCGGCCCGCAACTATTGGTAACTACGGCGTTTCCCGGGACAACCGCGCGTTTTGCGAACTACTCCTCGTCGAATCGCGGCGGGTTGACCACCTCGACCAGATCCGACAGCACCGCCGTCTCTCCTTCGAACGAGAGGCCTCCGGTGACGACGAGCGTGCCGTCCGTCTGGGCCGCGGCGGCCAGCATCATTCGCCCTTCTCCGAGACCGAGCGCGAAGCCGTCGTCTACCGCCGGCATTCCCGAATCGTCCACCGTTCCGGTGAAGCGCTGCACGCTGGGCGTCGTCGCGCGCGACAGGTCCTCGAGCCCGCCAGCGACGAAGACGCCGCCGTCGGGTGCCTGCACGACCGACGCGAACGCGTGGTTCGCGCTCCCGGCGCCAACGGGCTGCGTCACACGGCCGGTCTCCATGTCGATCGCGAAGGAGCGGTTCGCGGGGCCGCACACCTCGCCGGCCCAAGCCGGCTGGTCGCCCTCGCACAGGGGGCCGAGCCATCCGATCACCAGAGCGTAGCGGCGATCGGCGAGCGACACCGCGCCCGCGCCCACCAGGTTGAGCCCGGCGTTTGCCGCGGGCAGGGTGGCGTCGTCGGGGAACTCGGTGAGGACCTCGCGCGGAACGGGCCCGATGGTGCCCAGGCCGTCCTCGCCCGAAGCCGAGTAGATCTCGACGACCTGGGAGTTACGGACCGCTCCGGCAGCCCCGCCGATCAGCCAGACTCCGTCGGCCGAGGGCGCGGCGGCGTGGGCGATCCGGGGAATCGAGAGGGCCTGCTGGCCCGAGGTGATCCCCGCGTTCCAGACCTCCACGGTATCGCTCGAGCCGGCGCCGCGGCCGCCCGCGAGGAGGACCGCCGAGGTCCCCGGGACCAGGGTCGCCGTGTGGTGGAACCTGCCGAACGCGAGATCCTGCCCGCCCGCCGAGAACCCGCCGCGGCCGGGATCCCCATCGGCCTCCAGGTCCTCCTCCTCGGGGTTCTCTGCAGGGTCGAACACCTCGGTGCTCGCCAGCGCGGCCTCGGCGGTCGCCTCGAGGCGCGGCACGACTCCCCCCTCCACCGCCAACAGCACCAGCTCGCCGCTCGAGAACCCCCCCGCCATGAGCACACGACCGTCGGGCAAGAGCGTCGCGGAGTGTCCCGCGCGAGCGGCCCACATCGAGCCCCTGGTCTCGAGGACGAGCCCGGTCGCCGGGTCGTACAACCAGGCGCGGGACGAGGCGACCAGCGAGTAGCAGACCGACCCGTCGGGCTGGCCATCGCAGGCGATGGGCTGCGCGGACTCGACTCCGCCCGCGATGAGGATCCGTCCGTCCGCCAGGGTCGTCGCGGTGTGCATCGCCCGAGCAGAGGGCAGCCTCCCCACGGCCGTGACGGCGCCCGCCGGGACCAGGAGAAGGTCGACGTAGCGTCGCTCGCCAGCCGCGAGGGTGAACGGCCCAACCACGCCCGTGTACAGCACCTCCTCGGTAGCGAGCCCCAGGACGCGAAGCTCGATGGGCCGTCCCGTGGGGACCCCGATCACTCCCCACGCGGTGTCGTCCGTCAGCTCCTCGCGGGTGAGCTCGACCCTGCCAGGCGGCTCATCGGTGCTCTGGTCGAGGATCTGCACGACGACGCGGTCGACGTCCCCGGGCAGCCCCGCCGTCGGCCCCATCGCGCCCGCGGTGCGAATCCTCAGCGCCGGACCGGAACCGAGACGCTCGTCCATCCCGCAGCCGAGGCAGACGAGGACGAGGAGGACAATCGGCAGGGCCGGCGGGACCGTACGCACCGAAGGCAAAGCTACCGCGCTTCGCCCCATAAATCACGTCCGGCGCTCGGCCCCTGATCTCTGGGCCAGCGCGACCCGGTAGGCCTGGGACCGACCGACGCCGAGCTCCGCGGCGGCCCGGTCCGCGGCATCACGGACCGACAGCCCCTCGTCGAGCAGCTCGGCGATCCGGTCCTCGACCGTTGCCGGCTCGGCACGCACGGGCGCCCGTTCACCCGGACCGATGACCACCGTCACCTCGCCGCGCGCTGGAATCGCCGAGGTGGCGAGCCCGCCGAGCGGCCCGCGGACGATCTGCTCGTGCAGCTTGGTCAGCTCGCGGCAGACCGCCGCTGGCCGGTCGGCGCCGAGGACCTCTGCGGCGAGCCGGAGAAGCGCCTGGGTACGGTCCGGTGCTTCGAACAGGACGATCGCGCACGGCTCCGTCCGCAGCGCCTCGAGCTCCCGCCGCCGCTTCGAGGCGGCACGCGGCAGGAAACCGACGAAGTGAAACCCGCGCGAGGGGATGCCCGCCGCCATGACCGCGGTCGTGACCGCGCTGGGGCCCGGGACCGGCACCACCGGGAAGCCACCCTGCGCCGCCGCGGCCACGATCTCGGCCCCCGGATCGGAGACGCCCGGGGCGCCCGCGTCCGTCACGACCGCGAGCGATTGCCCTGAGCCGAGGCGCTCGATCAAGGCCGCGATCCTCGCCGGGCTCGAGTGCGCGTGGAGCGAGACGAGGGGGCGGTGCACGCCCAGGTGCGACAGCAGCTTGCGGGTCACCCGGGTGTCCTCGGCGGCGATCAGATCCGCACAGGACAGGACGCGCCGCGCACGCTCCGACAGGTCCTCCAGGTTCCCGATCGGGGTGGCGACCAGGTATAGCGTGCCGACCTCCACCGTCGCCGCCCCGTCCTCACGCCTCGAACGGCAGGTACTCGCCCATTCGCTCGAGAAGGAAGTGCTTCAGCCGATCCTGCAGGCGGCTCTCGAGCTGCCGCACTCGCTCGCGGCTGATCCCGAACTTGTCGCCGATCTCCTGCAGGGTCATCGGTTGCTCGGCGATGAGCCTCGAGAAGAAGATCGTCCGGTCCTTTCCCTGCAAGGATCTGCCGAACTCGTCGAGGTGGGCGTGCAAGGCGTCGTTGAACTCGGCCTCGATGATCTCGTCGTCCGCCGCCATTCCGGGCTGCCTGAGCAGCTCCCCGCGAGTCGGCGAACGCACGTCGTAGTCGCCGGTACCGATGGGAGCGTCGATCGAGAGCTCGGAGGCGCCGATCCGCCGATCCATCTCCTCGACCTCGCGGGCCGAGACGTTCAGGTTCGACGCGATCGTCTCGGGATCCGGCTCGATCCCCATCGCGCTCAGGCGCGCCTTTTCCTTCGCCAGGTTGAAGAAGAGCTTCCGCTGGGCCTGGGTCGTCCCGACCTTGACCAGGCGGGCATTGTTCAGGATGTAGCGGAGCATGTACGCCCGGATCCACCACGCCGCGTAGCTCGAGAGCTTCACGCCGCGGTACGGATCGTACCGCTTGACCGCCTGCATCAGGCCGATGTTGCCCTCCTGGATCAGGTCCATCAGGTTCTTGTGGGCCCGCCGGTACTCGTACGCGATCTTCACGACGAGGCGCAGGTTCGTCGTGACCAGCGTCGCGGCGACCGCGACGTCGCCGGTCTGGGCGAACTTGACGGCCAGAGCGTGCTGCTCGTCGGCCGACAGCACGGGGTGCCGCATGACCTCCTGCATGTAGGCCTGCAGCGGTTCGTAACGGGCGATCGAGTCCGTGCGGACGAGCGGGGCCGCGACGCGCTGCTTCTCGGGCTCCTCGTCCTGCACGACCTCCGCCATGAGCTCCTCGGGCTCGGAGCCGAGCGCCTCGTCGGCGGCTTCTTCCGCCTCCGGCTTGTCGCCCGCGAGCGTGGCCTCGTCCACCGGGTCGGTGGCGTCATCGGCGGGTTCGGCCCGGTCCTCGCCGACCGGTGCGGGGGTCTTTCTGGGATGCTTGCCTGCCATCGTCGAAGAACAGATTTATATACGGCGTCGGAGGGTCTGGCGACAACCCGAGAGCGTCCTCCAGAAGATGTTCCAGGGGCGGCGGCGAATTACACGGCTCGAACGCCCCGGCGTCCGGCCCGAGCGCCGGGCAAGAGGATCTGCACGGGATTGATGAGGGCGTAGCGCTCCTCGTAGTCGCCGAAGACCATCAGGTGCACGTTGACCGCCCTGGATCCTCGCCTGCTCCAGGCCCAGGTCGGATCCGGCGCATCAGCAGCCTCGCGTTCCCAATCCCGACCACCCTCGAACCCGCCGGCACGGCCCACGCGGGCTTGGGGACGTGCAAGGAACGGCGCCTGCCCGGCGCCGGTATCTCGAACACGTTTGGGCACGTGGAGCTCCCAGCTCTTCGCCACCAGATCGCGGCTTCGCAGGATGCGGTCGAGCCCGCCGGCGCCGAACAGCCGGCCTTCGGCCGCCGGAGCAACTGGAATCCGGTCGAGATCCCCCAGGAGGTCCGACCCGGGCCGCACCGGCACGATCACGTCGAACGGCTTTCGATCGAAGAGCTCCACGATCCGGAACCGCTCCGTGACCGAGAGGACGGCGGCTCCTGGGCGAATCGACAGCTCGCCGCGAACGCCGACGCCGCCGGCCACGATCCGCCTGAGCCCGGCCTCGCCGTAGACGTCCGGGCCGGCCGAGACGACGAGGTACGAATCGTCCTCGGAGATGTGAATCGGTGGGAGGATTGTCAGCTCGTCGGCCGCACCAGAGGCCACCGCCTCGACCGAGGACCGGCTCGCCGCGACCAGCGCGAGCGGTCTACCGCAGAGAGGATGCGCCAGTCGGGTGGAGACGGCGGCCAGCACTGGTCGAGATGGTGTCCATCCTCGGGAGCGGGGTCAATTTATCAACGGCCCGCCAAGACGCCAGACCGCCGTTGACGTGAGCGTAGGCGTGGTCGTGGACCTTGACGGCGACGACGACGTGGACGTAGGCGATCCTGGCCGCGTCGCGACCCGGCCCCCTTCAACGAAGGAACGTCCAGGTCCACGTTCAGGTCGCCGTCAAGGTCCACGTCAAAGTCAAAGTCAAAGTCCACGTCCGATGCCCAGTCCGTGCCTCCGCGTGGTCTCTGGCGTCTTGGCGGCTCGTTGTTTCTTTTTCCGGGCAAACCCGACCACTACCCACGGCGGGGACGGCACTACTCGCTGACCGCCAGCGGCCTCGGGGGCGGGGGATCGGCAGTCGGGGCCTTCCGACCGCTCGGGCGGTGGCGGATCATGTACAGGCCGGCCTGCACCGCGACCTTCACGGTGGTCGCCAGCGGCATGCCGTCCAGGGAGGGCCAGAAGAGGTTGCAGGTCCCGCAGGGCTCGATCTGGGCCCGGCGTCCGGTTCGGTGCATCTCGCGGTAACGGGTGGCGACGGCGCCGCGGTAGACCTCGAGCACGGAAGCCTTGCGCACGTCGCCCCAGGCGTACTTGCCCTCCTGGTCCTGGCAGCAGAGCGTGACCGTGCCGTCGGACAGGATGTCGAGCCGCGTGATGTGCTCGCAAGGATAGCCCGGGACCGGCAGGTGACTCGAAACGTCGCCCTTGTAGTTGAAGAGCCCCACGATGAAGCAGCGGACGCCGCGCTCCTTGCAGTAGGCGATGAACCGGTCTTGCTCTGCGAGCGTCGTGTCGTCCATCCGAGTCATGCGGAAGGTGATCTCGTGCGCGATCCGCTGCCGGCGGACGGGGTCCGTCAGATAGCGCATGTTGTCGAGCGTGCGGGCGAGGTTGAACCCCATGATCGCCCGGTACTTGTCTGGATCGAGGGTGTTGAGGCTGATGTACAGGTGGTCGATGCCGATGCCGACGAGCTGGTCGATCCTCTTGGGCGTCAGCGCGTAGCCGTTCGAGTACACGGCGAGGTTCGTTCGCGGAAGGCGGCGCTTGATGTGCTCGAGACGGCCGACGATGTCGGGATCGACGAAGGGCTCGCCGTTCAGGAACGGCTCGATCGTCTCGAGCGGGAACTCGCGGCAATCCTCGATGATCTTCTCGAACAGGTCCTGGGCCATCGCGATCTTGTCGCGGACCTTGACGTTGTACGGACAGAACGGGCAGCTCGCGTTGCACCGGCTGGTGGTCTCGACCGCTACCAGCCGCGGGTACTCGCCGCCCCCGTTCCTTCGATTGAACATCGGCCTCACCCCGCTTCGCGGGTATCAAGAAACATGCCGCATCGTCAACGGGCGAACTCCTCACCTTTGCCCTGGCGGGTCGCGTCGCCTGTAGCCAGGCGGCACGGGCCGCCGCGACGCCGTGCCCGGAGGGCAACGCCACGAGCGACCCGGTCAACCTGCCAGCGGCGCGAGCTCATCTGGGTCGCCGGTCCATCCGCCGCGACGGGGGCGGCGGAGCGACCGGGAAGGCGGGCCGGCCGGTCGCAGGCGGCCTCGGCGTGGCGTGACCTCGACGACCGATCCCTCCGTGGTGGCCGGGCAGGACCGGCGGAGGCGTGGTGGGCGGCGGGCGGCGCACGACCGGCGGCCGCGGGTACGGGAACGGAGCACGCGGTGCGATCGGGGCCTGCGGCGCTCCCCAGCCAGGCTGGATTGGAACCAGGATCGGGATGAAGAACGGATAGACGACCGTCGCCCCTGGACCGGAAGGAGGCGGGAACAGATGGTAGTGGACCGCCACGATCGCGCAGATCCCGCCGCCGATCGGCTCGGGCAGCTCGTGCGCCCCGTCGAACGGGTAGACCGCGCCGCCGAAGCCCCATGCCGTGGGGTCGCCGACGAAGATCCACAGCCCGTCGCGGTGTGCGAAGGCGGAGGGGTCGACGGCGGCGTAGTCGTGCACGTGCGCGCCGTCCGCCTCGCAGAAGCCGCCCCCGACGGCGGGGTGGATCGGGTGGGCGCCGAAGAAGATCGTGTCCTCGGCGAGCGCGGCGCCCGGCGCCAGGAGAGCTGCTGCGAGCGAGGCCACGCGGATCGACGAGATCATGCTGAAAAGGTTCCCACCCGACCGCTGCCTTGACAAGCCCGGAATCGCGGTGTTATTCGGCGCGGGCTCTTGCACGGAGGGAACTGTATGCCCCGCACATGGTCGTTTGCGATCGCTCTGGCACTTGCAACCTGGGCGGTCGTCGCCGCGATGGCCTGTGGTTCGAGCCGCGAGGGAGCCTGGGCCCAACCAGTCGCGCCCTCGCGGGAGGCGCGGCAGCCGGACGCTGGGCAGCGGCGGGAGGCCCTGCTCGCCGAGGCCGAGCAGCACTGGACGAACCGCGGAACCGAGGAGGAGGTACGCGCAGCGGTCTCGGCGTGGGACCGGGCGACCCGGATGGAGCCGGCAGACCACGAGTCGTGGGTTCGCCTGGCGCGCGCGTACTATCTCCTGGCGGACGGCTACCTGTCCTTCGACGAGTCGAAGCGCGACGAGTTCATGACCACGCACGAGCAGGGCATCGCCGCCGCCGAGCACGCGCTGGTCGCGCTCTCGCCCGATTTCGGGCGCCGGATGCAGGCCGGGACGCGCATCGAGGAGGCGCTGGGGACGCTCGACCGGAGCGCCGTGCCCGCGCTCTACTGGCGCTCGGCGAACCTCGGCAAGTGGGCCAGCGCACAGGGCTTCGCCACCGTCCTGTCGTACAAGGACGAGATCCGCGCCGTCATGCAGTTCTGCCTCGAGCGCGACGAGGACTACTTCTTCGCCGGCCCCCACCGCTACTTCGGCGCGTTCTACGCGCGCGCGCCGGCGTTCGCGGGCGGCGACCTCACCAAGAGCGAGTTCCACTTCAAGCGGGCGATCGAGCGGCACCCGAACTACTTCGCCACGCACGTCCTGTACGCCACCGACTACGCCGTCAAGTCGCAGAACCGTGCGCTGTACGAGGAGCGGCTGAACTGGGTCCTGAACGCCAACCCCGCCACCGAGCCCACGGTCGAGCCCGAGAACCGCATCGAGCAGCGCAAGGCGCGCGAGGCGATCGCGGCCGCCGGCGACCGGTTCGAATAGCGGTTGAATCCTGGGCACGACTTCGAGGTCAAAGGGCCATGCGCAAGCTGTCCGTCTCGCTGACCGTCCTCACGACCGTCCTTTCGGCATGGGCGGTCCTCGATCGATCCACGGCCTCCGCCGACGACCCGGTCACCCTCAAGATCGCGACGATCGCGCCCGAGGGCACTCCCTGGGAGAAGCAGCTCAAGCAGCTCAAGCAGCGCTACGAGGCCGAATCCGGAGGGCGGATCCGCGTCAAGCTCTTCTTCGGAGGCTCGCTCGGCGGGGAGAAGGCGCTCGTGCGCCGCTGCGCGCAGGGGACGATCCAGATGGCCGGCGTCTCGACCGGCGCGGCCGCGTCCCTCATCCCCGAGCTGAACACGCTCGAGCTTCCCTACCTCTTCCGCGACGCGGCGGAGGCCGACCGGCTGCTCGACGAGGTCGTCAAGCCGAGGATGGCGAAGCTCCTCGCCGACAAGGGCTTCATCTTCGGCCTGTGGGCCGAGAACGGCTTCCGCTCGTTCTTCACGAAGGGCCACGCGATCAAGTCGGCGGCCGACCTGAGGGGCCTGAGGATGCGGTCGCAGGAGTCGATCCCGCACCTGAACATGTACACGGCCTTCGGCGCGAGCCCCCAGCCGATCGACGCGACGAACGTCCTGACGTCCCTGCAAACGGGAGTGGTCGACGGCTTCGACAACACGCCGATCTTCGCGTTCGCGACCTCTTGGTACCAGGCCGCGCAGCACGTCACGCTGAGCGAGCACATCTACCAGCCCGGGCTCATCCTGATCTCGAAGCAGTGGTACGACTCGCTTCCCGCCGACCTGCAGCGCGTCGTCGCCGACGTGCCCGCGGAGTTCGTCCAGCAGGGCAGGCAGGGCGTCCGATCGCTCGAGCCTCTGCTCGTCAAGAACCTGGCCAAGGCGGGCCTGACCGTTCACCGCCTGGATGCCGCCCAGCGCGCGGAGTTCGAGCGCGTCGCGCGGACGTCGTGGGAAGGCACGCTCGCGAAGTCGGGCCGCGGTGCGCGCGCCTTGCTCAAGGCGATCGAGGCGGCGCGGCGGCACTAGGCACCTCCACTCGGACTCGCAGGGCGAGCACGCCGCGGTCGAGCTTGACCGCGTCCTTCTCCGTGACGAGAAGCAGATCGGCGCCCCGGGGCGTCTGGAGGTCGCGCGGGTCGAGGGTGGAGTGATCGCGGCGTGCCCGCAGCGAGACGACCCTCGCGCCGAGGCGCTCGACCAGACGGACGAAGCGCTCGGGACGTGCGATCGCGCAGGCCAGCGCGACGTTCGCTCCGCGGAGCATTCCGACGTCGGCGAAGGGCACGAGCTCGGGACCCCGCACGATCCCGGCGGCCACGAGTGGCGCGTCGATCGTGCGAGCCGGCGCGGGAAATGGGCTCCAGTCCTCGAGGCGCGAGGAGAGGGCGGGGCGCTCGCCCGGCGTGCGCGCCCCGGGGGCCTCTCCCACCGTGACGAGGAGGTCCGCGCGCTCCAGGGCCGCATCCGTCTCCCGGCGCAACCCGGGCGCGAGGCAGACCACGTCGAGGTCGCGGGCGAGGCGACGATGCTGGAAGCCGTCGTCCAGGACAACGAGTCGCGCTCCGTCGTGACGGGCCCGACGGACGGCCTCGACCCGGTCGGCGCCGATCCGGACGAGCACACCGGGGAGCCGGCGGGCGTGAAGCACCGCCTCGTCGCCGGCCTCGACGACGGACGTGAGGAGGCGCTCGCCGTCCGAGACGAGGGCGCCCGTTCGTTCGCAGAGGCCGCGGTATCCGCGCAGCACGACCGCCGTCGGCAGCCCCGCGTCCCGCGCCGCCTCGGCGATCGCCATCGCGACCGGGGTCTTGCCGGCGCCGCCGAGCGTCAGGGCGCCGACAGAGATCACGCGGACGCCTGCAACGCGCACGGGGCGCACGAGCCCCGTGCGGTGCGCGAGGTCGACGGCGCGGCCGAGGAGCGTCAGCACGGGTACTGACCGTACCATCAAGCCTGCGCGGGCGTGCTAACGTGCGCCCGTCGTGAAGCTCGTCATCCAGATCCCCTGCCTCGACGAGGAGGGCACGCTGGCCGAGACGCTCTCGGCCTTGCCCAAGGCGTTGCCCGGGGTCGACGAGATCGAGGTGGTCGTCGTCGACGACGGCTCTACGGATCGCACCTCCGAGGTCGCGTCCGCCGGCGGCGTCGCGGAGGTTGTCCGGCTGCCGAGCACCCGCGGTCTGGCGCGGGCCTTCATGGCCGGGATCGACGCGGCGCTCAGGCGCGGAGCGGACGTCATCGTCAACACGGACGCCGACAACCAGTACCCGGGCGGCGAGATCGCGAAGCTCGTCGCTCCGATCGTAGAGGGCAAGGCCGACGTCGTGATCGGCGATCGCAACGTCGGCAAGCTCGCGCACTTCTCGCCCACCAAGAGGCTCCTGCAGCGGGTCGGCTCCTGGGTCGTGCGCCGGGCATCGGGGACCAGCCTGCCCGACGTCACGAGCGGCTTCCGCGCTTTTTCCCGCGAGGCCGCGCTCAGGCTCAACGTTCTCTCTGACTTCACCTACACGCTCGAGACCATCATCCAGGCCGGGACGGATCGGCTCGCGATCGCGCATGTCCCCATCGAGGCGAACAGGACGGAGCGGCCGTCGCGGCTGTTCTCGGGGACGCTCGAGTACCTGCGCCGCAGCTCGCAGACCATCGCCCGCGTCTACACGATGTACCGGCCGCTCCGGTCGTTCATGTACATCGCCGCACTGTTCCTCCTGATCGGCCTCGCCGTCTCGACCCGCTTCCTCTACTTCTTCGTCTCGGAGCCCGACTACTCCGGCCACGTGCAGTCGCTGATCCTCGCGGCCGTCTGCCTGATCATCGCGTTCCAGGTGCTGCTGTTCGGGCTACTCGCGGATCTCGTGGGCGCGAACCGCAAGCTCCTCGAGGATGCGCTGCGGCGCCTGCGGCGTCTCGAGATCGAGCGGGGACGGGATCAGAGGCCGAAGGATTCGTAGCGCCGCGAGCTGTCTCCTCAGAGCGGCAGGACCCGCTCGACCCACCGCACGGCGGGACGCTCCTCGATCGGTGTCGTGACGCCGCCGCGCTCGTGGGCGATGACGCTGAGCTCGAGCCTGTGGCCGCGGCGGACGACGAACGAGTGTGCCGAGCGCAGCCGGAACGTGTAGGCCCGGATGTACGAGAACGCCCCGAAGCCCACGGGGTTCGAATGGTAGACGAGGTTGGCGTTCGCGGCGTGCTCACCGGCCGCGACGACGCCGAAGTGGAGGAGCCGCCCGCGCATCTGGTCGGGGCAGTCGGTGTCGTCGTCGGCGCAAGCGCGCATGAACAGGAGCGTGCCGTCGACGTACAGGTCGAGCCGTCCGAACCGGAAGTAGGAGCCCATCTCGTTCTCGAAGCGGACGAGGAGCTCCGACGGCGCTCCGGGGCGCGTGGGACGATCGGGCAGGGGCCGAGCGGGAGCGCCGCACCCGGCGGCCATGACGACGGCCGCCACTGGAAGCCACGAGGTCATGCCGGCGATGCCGTCCGGCCCCGGGCGGCTCGGTCGTGCCGCCGGCGGGTCCGTCGGACGATCGTCCCGAGGATCGCAGCGGCGGCGCCGAGCGCTCCGCGTGCGTTGCCGGAGACCTTGGACGTGCCGGCGCGGCGGGCGCGGCAGCGCACCTCGACCTCCCGGACGCGAAGCCTCGCCTGGTGCGCGGCCAGGAGCAGCTCGATCGTGAAGCCCCCGCCGCGCTCCTCGAGGTCGAGCAGCTCGAGCGTGCTCGCCCGGATCGCCTTGTACGGCGGCAGGTCGGCGTAGCGCGCGCCCGTGGTCGCGCGCAAGAGGAGCGGGACCGCGCGGTTGCCGATCTTCTGCGGCCAGGTCATCGCTCCGGGCTCGGTCGATTCCCGGGTCCGCACGCCGAGGACGAGATCCGCCATGCCGTCACGGATGGGGGCGATCAGACGCGGCGCTTCGGCGGGGTCGTCGCTGCCGTCGCCGTCGCAGAGGAGCACGATGGACGCTCCGAGCTCTCGCGCGCGGCGAATCCCGGCGAGGCAGGCAGCGCCATACCCGCGCCGCGGCTCGTGCACGACATCCGCGCCCGCGGCTCGCGCGGCCTCGCAGGTCCGATCGCGGCTGGCGTTGTCGGCCACGACGACCGCGTGCACTCCAGGCGCCGCGTAGAGGCCCCGGACGACGTCACCGATCGTCCCCTCCTCGTCGAGCGCCGGGACGACCGCGACGACCCTCATCGGATGATGCCCCGGGCCCGGAGCTCGGCGTTGGCTCGCTCCGACGAGTCGAGGGCGCGCTCGCCGGCGGCCCAGTCCACGAGCTCGGACGCGCCGTCGGAGAGCGACACGCGCGCCGCGAAGCCCAGGAGCTCGCGCGCTCGCGTCACGTCGGCGAAGCAGTGCCGGATGTCGCCCGCCCGGTGCTCGCCAGTCATCTCTGGCTCGAGGTCCCGTCCGAGCGCGCGCGAGATGAGCTTCGCGAGCTCTACCACCGTCACCGAACGTCCGGTCCCGACGTTGAACGCCTGGTACCACGCGCGCTCCGGCGCCGCGCCGGCGGCGATCGTGGCGCGCACGACGTCCGAGACGTGGACGAGGTCGCGACGCTGCTTGCCGTCCTCGAAGATCGTCGGCCGGCGGCCGCTCAGGAGGCGCGTCGCCATCAGCGCGGCGACTCCGGTATACGGGTTCCCGAGCGTCTGGCGCGACCCGTAGGTGTTCAGGTATCGCAGGGCGATCGTCGGAATCGCGTGGGCACGAGCCACCGAGAGGCACAGCTCCTCCTGGTCGCGCTTGGACACGCCATAGACGCTGATCGGGCACAGAGGGTGATCCTCGCTCGTCGCGATCGGCTCGACCTCGCGCTCGCATCGAGGGCAGAGCGGCTCCCACAGGCCAGAAGCGAGCCGCTCGTCGGTGCGACGAACGCGCGCGACGGCTCCGTGCTCCGCGCACCGGTACGCCCCGTCTCCGTAGGCGGCCATCGACGAGGCGACCACGAGGCGGCGGATCCGGTCGCGCCGTGCAACGATGCCCTCGAGGAGCGTCGCGGTCCCGACGACGTTGACGTCGACGGTGCGACGGACCTCCAGCATGGATTTGCCGTTCCCGACGATGCCTCCGAGGTGATGCACGACCTCGACCCCCTCGAGGGCACGATTCACCGCCGCGGGATCGCGCAGGTCGCCGACGACGAGGTCCGCCCCGGGCGGCACGAACCGCGCCTTGCGCTCGGGGTGCGCCTCGGGCACGAGGTCGTCGAGCACCCTCACCTCGTCGCCCCTCGTCAGCAGCGCATCGGCGAGGTGCGATCCGATGAACCCCGCGCCGCCGGTGACGAGGACCCGCTCGCTCACGGGATCCTCAGTCGCTCGCGGACGCGCTCGTAGGCGATCGCCGTGGGAGTGCGACCGGTCCGTGCGGCCTCTTCGAGCAGCGAGCGCGTCCCATCGCGACAGACACGCTCGAGGCGAGGCAGGATGCGCTCGAGGCTGGCGTCGTCGGGGTGCGCGTACTCCTCGAAGCCCGCCATCACGCCGGCGGTGTTGTGGGTCCAGTCGGGCTGGTAGACGATCCCGCGCGCCGCGATCCGCTCGGCCAGACGCTTCTCCTCCTCCTCCGAGAACGCTCGGAGCTGGTTGTTGGCGGAGCCGTAGATCATCTCGCACCGGAGCGCGTCGATCGACGCCTCGTCGAGGACCCCGCCGATGGCGCAGGGCGAGAGGAGGTCGCACGGGATGGACAGGATGCGGTCGGGCGAGACGACCTCCATCGCCCCCAGCTCGCTCTGGGCCGCCGCGATCCGCGCCGGATCCGTGTCCGCCACGGTGAGGCGCATCCCCGCCTCGACGAGGTGACGCGCCAGGGGGAGGCCGACCGCGCCGAGCCCCTGGACGGCGGCGTGCCGCCCGCCGAGGTCGGCGCTGCCCCACTTCCAGCGTGCGACCTCCTGGATCGCGAGGAAGCACCCCAGCGCCGTGGGCGCGCCGGTCGGTCCGAGCGCACCGCGAGATCCCCCCAGGATGTTGCGCGTGAAGCGGGCGCGAAGGACGTCGGCGAGCTGGGGCGAGAAGCCCATGTCCGGGCCGGTCATGAAGTGTCCCGCGTCGATGCAGTACGCGAGGAACCCGAGCCGTGGCTCGTCCGGCGGAGCCAGCGCGACCGGCGCGCTCTGCACGGTCATCTTGCACCCTCCGAACGGGATCTCGGCTGCCGCGTTCTTGAACGACATCGCGCGCCCGAGGTTCAGCCCATCGACGAGGACCGCCTCCTCGCGCTCGCCGGGCTCGTGACGGCGGATGCCGCCGGCCCGGATTGCGTGGTAGCCGTTGTTGCGGCCGAGCACCGACGAGTGGACGTGCAGCCAGGCGCGCACTCCGAGCCCGGCATGCGCCCGCAGGACGACCATCTCGTGGCCGCCGGCCCTCATGAGCGACTCGAGTCGGCCGAGCGCCGGCGCTGCTTCTGCGAGGACCCCTCGTGCCTCCTCGTCGCCGAGCGCGATGGGATCCGCGCACGGCACCTGGTCGACGGAGAAGTCGCGCGCGTAGCCCGCGAAGTCCACGCCCTCATCCCACTCGCGGCGGAGCGACAGCCGGAAGCTCGCTCCGGCTCGGAGGAGCTCGAGCGTGGTCAAACCCCGGCGGATGACGGCCTCGTTAATCTCGCGTCCGCGCACGATGCCCCTCACCGTCTGCCGCGCATGCCCCGGCAGGCCGTGATCAGCGAGAGCACGAGGAGGAGGCCGGATGGCTGTCCGAGCTCGGCGCGGCACGAACAGCCGCTCGTGGTCGAGGCTTTGCCGGTCGGAACCGAGGCATCTCCTCCACCCGCGTCCGGGCGTGGGCCCGCGTCGGCGCCGGGCGCCGCGTCGCCACCGGGGCCCGCGTCTGCAGGAGCGCCCGCGTCCTCGCCTGGCTGCGACGAGCACGACAGATCGTCCCAGCGGCGGCCCATCGCGACGGCGTTCCTCATGTCGGCGACGAGCGGCGCGCTGCAGCCGATGCAGAAGTCGCGGCCCGAGCCGTCGTCGTTGAGCGTCCAGCGGTAGGGCGTGACGGCGCGGATGACCTGGTCGGTGTGCTCCACGTTCCAGGCGTGGATCTCCTCGTACAACGCGACGAAGTAGCCGATGTCGAGATCCGGGTAGGGATCGCAGGGCGGGTCGCAGACGCTGCCGGCCTCGGTCGCGTACAGCGGGATGCAGAGGATTCCGCGCGCGGCGAGCAGGGCCAGCGCGTCGCGGTAGAGCCTGAAGTGCAGATGCCACTTGTTCTCGCGCCCCGGGAACCACGCGTCGCTCCCGATCGCCTCGACGCTGAACTCGCGCGTGTACGGGTGGATCGCGACGCCGTCGATCCGGCCGCCCTGCTCGAGCACGTGGTCGATGGCCGCGGCCATGCCGTCGTCCCAGTCGCCCCAGGGGGCGAGCGAGGCCCAGGGCGCGGTCGGCGCGAAGAGGATCTCGTGGTCCGCGCCGCCTGGCAGCGCGTCGACCGCGGCGAGGACGCGCCGGTAGATCTCACCGTAGTCGGACGGAGCGTAGACGTGGCCCCAGTCGATGTTCGGCTCGTTGCCCACGATCCACACCCTCAGGCCCCGCGATCGCGCCACGCAATCGGCGAAGCTCGCGGCGAAGCCGTCGTACTGCGCCGGGTCCGTGGGCAAGGGAGGCCCGCCACCCATGTCGAGGCGCATGATCGTGCCGTATCCGGCGGCGGCGCGGGCGGAGAAGTCGAGATCGCCTGCGCCGCAGGCGCCGTCGGTCCCGATCCACCTGAGCTCGGTGATCCAGCCGCGGACGTCTTCGTCGGGGCCGAGCAGGAGCTCGCCTCCTGGGTCGTCGTGCATTCCATAGATGTAGGGGCTCATGCCCTCGGGCACAGCGCGCGCGAGCGGCGCGGCGGCGAGGACCGAGAGCACGAGAGCGATCCGTCTCACGCGGCCGATGGTACTTGCGAGGAGCCATCGTTGCGAGGGTCCCTTGCGTTCGGGGGCCGCTCCGGTCTATCTGGAGCCCCGTGCGCACCGTGATCTTCGTCGTCGGGATCGTCACGACCGCCTGCACGGACGAGAGGCGTGGAGCGCCGGACGCGTCGTTGGGTGTCGACGCCGCGGCGAGCGCAGACGGCTCGCCGGACGCCGAGTCGACCGCCGACGCCGCCGTCGATGCCGCGGGCGACGACCACCCGAGCTCGCTCTCGGTGTGCTGGACCGACGCGACCTGCGAACGGGTCATGCTCGTCGCGCATGGAGGCGCGTGGGACCTCGTCTCCGCTCCGTACGACTCGAACGCCGCCCTGGCCGCGGCCTTCGATGCCGGCGCGGACGGCGTCAAGATCGACGTGCGCGTCACACGCGACGACGTCCCCGTCATAGCCCACTCGAGCCCGATCGAGTCCTTCGAGTCCTCCGACTGCGACGGGCTCGTGATCGAGGACTCGACGGCGGCCGAGGTGACCGCGTGCCACCGGTATCCGTCGGAGACGGAGGCCTTCCAGCGGCTCGACGACGTGCTGGCCACCCTCGAAGGCAAGATGGTCGTGCAGCTCACGGTCAAGCGGCCCCAGGACTACGCCCGCGCCATCGAGGCGGTGCTCGAGGCGAGCGCCGAGGACTTCGCCTTCTTCGAGATCGACACCTCCGAGCTCGACACGTTGATCCCCGAGATCCCCGGTTCCGACTCGGTCTACTACCTCATCAACATCGACGACCTGTCGGAGGTCGACGTGCTCCTCGAGATCGCGAGCCCGCGCGCGTTCATGTACGAGATGGACCCGACGCTCGACGTCGCCGGCCTCGTGGCTGATCGCCTGCACCCGGCCGGCATCCGGTCCTTCACCTACGACCGGACCGCGAGCTCCGAGGAGGAGATCCGCGCCCTGTACGATCGCGGCTTCGACGTCGTCTCGACGCAGGTGGCGGTCGAAGGAGTCGCTGCCCGGATGGCCGTCAACGAGGCGCGCGGGGTCTCCCCGCCGTGAGCGGCCCGAGCCGCCCGCAGATCGCGCGGTATGCCCAGAAAGCGAAGCAATGTCGGCGGGTTAGATACCGGGTGCGTGTCCCCGTTTCAGGAACCGGGTGCGGGTCCCCGTTCCAGGACCAGCGCGATGCCCTGGCCGCCGCCGATGCACATCGTGACGAGGCCGTAGCGCTCGTGCGTGCGGCGGAGGGCGTGGGCGCAGGTCAGGGTGAGGATGGCGCCCGTCGCGCCGAGTGGGTGGCCGAGGGCGATTGCGCCGCCCATGGGGTTGACCTTCTCGGGCGCGATCCCCATGTCGGCGAAGTCGCGGATGACGGCGAGGGCCTGCGGGGCGAAGGCCTCGTTGAGCTCGACGTGATCGATCGCGTCGGCCCGGATGCCGGCGCGCTCGAGCGCGATCTTCGTCGCCGGGACCGGTCCCCAGCCCATGATCTGCGGGTCGCACGCGGCGACGCCCATCCCGATCAGCCGCGCGAGGGGCCGGTGGCCGTGACGCCGCGCGTCGGCCTCTTTCGCGATCACCATGGCCGCCCCGCCGTCCACGACCGCGCTCGCGTTGCCCGCGGTCACGATCCCGCCCGGCTCGAACGCGGCCGGGAGCCGAGCCATCTTGGCGAGGGACACGTCGTCGATGATGTGGGTGTCGTGCCGCACGATGATGGGAGGCTCGGCCGCATCCAGCGTGACGGAGACGGGCTCGATCTCGCCCGCGAACCAGCCCGCGTCGCGCGCCTCTCGTGCGAGCTCGTTCGAGCGGAAGGCCAGCTCGTCGGCCTGCTCGCGCGTGATCCCGTAGCGCCGCCCGAGCTCCTCGGCCGTGTTCGCCATCGCCATCTTCGCCGACGGGTCGTACAGGCACATGAGCAGCATGTCCTGAAGGTGCGTGCCGGGCGGTAGCGCCTTCGCGTCGATCGGCCCGTACTTCTGCACCGCCGAGCCGACCTTCTTGCCGCGGTGGTCGTAGAGGCAGAACGGGTACTGCATGCTCTCGGCGCCGCCCACGACGAGGAACGGCCGGCCGGGGTCGACCCGCAGCCCTGCCAGGAGCATCTCGGCGCCCACGGCGATGGCCTCGGCGCCGCTGCCGCAGATCCGCGCGACCGTTAGGGCGGGGACGTCGGCGGGCAGCCCGCCGCGCCACGCCATGCCGCGCGCGCCGTAGATCGAGTCCCTGTGGCTGTGCTGGGCCATGCCCATGACGACGTGGCCGACGAGCGCCGGATCGATCTTCGTGTGCTCCATCGCCGCCCGGATCGCGATCCCGCCGAGCTGCGTCGCCGAGAAGCGAGAGAAGAGACCGGGCTCGCGGTTGTTGACAAGGATGTCGGCGCGCGGAGTTCGCCGGCCGCCGTCGAGGATGACGATCTCGGTGGAAGACATTGGTCGCCTCACTCGTGAAGGAACGCCGCCGGGACCCGGGGGCCGTTCTGCATGAAGTTCTTCATTCCGATGTCCATGTCGACGGTCCGCTTGCATCGGCCGAAGCCGTCGGCCTCGATGGCGAGGCCCTCCGCGAGAGGTCTCGCGAGCCCCCGCCGGAGCACGTCGACGAGGATCGCGTCGATCGCCCTCGATCGGTGGCCGATGTCCACCTTCGGCAGGCGCTCCGACAGGGCGATCGGCTCGGGGGTCACGGGCCCGAGCTTCACCTCGCCCCTCAGGTGGCGGCGAATCAGCTCCTTCGCGGCGCCCCGGAAGTCCTCGGACGGCGCGCCCGCCGCCCACCCCAGCCGGCAGGCCTCCTCGGCGCCGATCGCCCGTCCCGTCCTGAGCAGGTCGGACGCGACCTCGACTCCGACCAGCCGAGGGAGCCGCTGCGTTCCGCCGTAGCCCGGGATGATCCCGAGGTTCACCTCGGGCTGGGCCAGGAGGAGGTTCTTTCCGGCGACCCTCGCGTGACAGCTCATCGACAGCTCCGCTCCGCCGCCCATCACCGGACCGTCGACCGCCGCGACGATCGGCTTTCGCGCGCGCTCCATCGCGGCCATCACGGGATGGGCGTCGAGGCACGTCTGGCGGCATGCCTCCGGATCCTTCAGCGCGGCGAGCTCGTTGATGTCCGCGCCCGCCAGCGCGCCGTCCCAGCTCGTCAGGACGATGCCCTGGACGCTCCCGTCCGCGAGGAGGGTGTCGATCGCCAGACCGATCTCGCGCACGGTGCGCTTCGAGAGCGCGTTCTTGACCTCGGGTCGGAAGACCGAGACGACCCCGATCTCGCCTTCTCGCTCCACGCGGACGTTGGCGAAGAAGGACGCGAGGCGCCCTTCGGCGATGCTCCTCGGGACGACGAATCCAGGGTGCTCGTTCGCGTACCGGATGCAGAGATCGCGCGCGCGCTCCGGGCCCAGATCCTCTGCGAGCTCGAGCAGGCCCTTTCCGAAGCCCAACGCGAGGCGCGTCATCCAGTTGGTCTCGGTCGCGGAGCAGATCCCCTCGTCGATGACGAAGTAGGTCCGCGCCAGGAGGACCGCCAGCACCCGGTCTAGCACCTTCTTCGTGAGCGCCGGGTCGGCCGCCGAGCCCTGCTGGCCGGCGCGGTCGTGCCAGGCCTTCTGGCCCTGCCGCTCGAGGATGGCGGGAGGTGCGAACCACGCCCCTCCGGTGGGCGCATCCTTCATGAGGATCTGGCAGTGACGGACGAGCATGTTCCCGCGTGTCAGGTCCATCACGTTGAACGGCCCGCCGCCGCCGATCGCGTCGTTCACGATGCGATCGACCTGGGCGGCCGTGGCGAGGCCCTCCTCGACGATGCGGGCGGCCTCGGCGATGTAGTTGCAGAAGATGTCGTCGATCGCGAAGCACGGCACGTCCTTCGTGACGCAGGGGACCTTGCCGAGCATCTCGAGCGTGGCGACCATCCGGCGCCCGAGGGCCGCGTCGTTCGAGAGCACGACCTCGATCGGGAGGGACCGCCACGCGGGGTAGAACGGGTGGTTGACGAAGCAGCGGTCCGGATGCTTCGCCTCCGCGGCGATCAGCGCCCGCGGCAAGCCGGAGGTCGCGAACCCGATCAGGCAGTCGGGCCCGACGATGCCCTCGAGGTCCCGCAGGATCTTCCGCTTGACGCTCAGGTCCTCGCTGGCCGCCTCGAGCACGTAGTCGCAGCCCGCGAGCTCTGCGAGCTCGAGGCTCGGAACGAGCGCCTCCCGCATGGCCTTCGCCGCGGCAGGAGCCAGCTTGCCGCGCGAGACGCCCTTGTCCATGTACCCCTCGATGCGCTCGACGCCTGCGTCGAGCGCCTCCTTGCGGATGTCGACCATCGTCACGCGGCCGCCGGGCTTCTTCGAGACCGCGGAGAGGAAGCCGTACGCCAGGTCGGGCCCGATCGATCCCGAGCCAATCACACCGATCTTCATCGCTCGCACCTCGCCATCGCTAGCCGAGTGGGGAAGCTAGCACCAGAGCGAGGCGGGGAGCTAGCTGCCCGCGGCGGAGTCGAAGCGGATCCACTCCACTGCCGCGCCAGGGGCCGGAGCGGCGACGCCAGGAGGCACGTTCGCGGCCGCGGTGTACGCGACGAGCAGGGCTCGGTTCGGGCGATCGAGTGTGGTGGGTACTACGGCGTCAAAAGCACAGGAAGGAGGACCGCCGTGACGGGTC
The DNA here is from genome assembly GCA_016190375.1 of Deltaproteobacteria bacterium. Taxonomy (GTDB): domain Bacteria; phylum Myxococcota_A; class Polyangia; order JACPQR01; family JACPQR01; genus JACPQR01. The sequence goes on along the minus strand of JACPQR010000111.1, from coordinate 12,663 downwards.
TGCTTCCAGCGCGAAGGTGATCCGGGCTAGGGTGATCCGGGCTATGGTTCTGCGGATGGGCTCGGCCGCGCGCGTCATCGGCACCGCCTGCCTGTGGGTGGGTCTCGCGGGGGGCTGCAGCCTGATCTTTCCCCTCGAGCCCGCCGGCGATTCGGGGACCGACCCGGGCGGGGACGCCGGCGCCGAACCCGACGCGGATGCCGACGCCGACGCCGACACGGACGCCGACGCCGACACGGATGCCGACACTGATTCCGATGCGGATGCCGACGCCGACACTGACGCCGACACTGACGCCGACGCGGATGCCGACGCGGATGCAGATGTCGATGCGGGCACCATTCCCTGCGACGCGGACGGCGACGGCCACGAGGCGGAGGACTGTGGTGGCGACGACTGCGATGACCACGACCTCGCCGTCCACCCGGGCGCGCTGGACGGTATCTGGCGGGAGGAGACGATCGGCGAAGGCGCGGCTTACAACATGGCCCTCGCCGTCGATGGGAATGGCGCGGCCCACGTCGTCTACTCCGACCAGCTCGTCCTGCGCTACGAGACCAACGCCCGGGGCGACTGGACCGAGGACCCGATCGTCATCGACGAGACCGGCGGCCCGAACGTGGCGTCGGTGGCGGTCGATGCCCTGAACGCCGCCCACGTGGTCTCCTGCCCGGGCGGGGGGCTCGTCAACTACGCGACCAGCACGGACGGCTGGCGCATCGAGGAGATCGAATCGGCCGAGATCGGCGGCTGCTCGCTCGCCCTCGATGCCGGGGGCGGCCCTCACGTCGCCTACGCGATGCTGGAGGGCGACGACACCGTCGTGTACGCCAGCCGAGGCGGCGACGGTTCGTGGAGCACCGAGGAGGCCGTCCTTCCTGGCTCGACCTATTCCGACACGTCACTCGCCTTCGATGCCACGCTCCAACCCCAGATCGCTTTCGTCGCGCGGGTCAGCTTCGTCTACGAGCTGGCGCTGACCTCGCGGTCGGCGGGGGGAGACTGGGAGCTCACCTCATTCGACGAAGAGACCGTATCGGTTTCCATGGCGTTCGACCCGGCCGGGGACCCGCACGTGGCGACGCTCCAGGGAGACATGGCTCGTCACGTGTGGAAGGCCGACGGGCTCTGGCGGTCCGAGGAAGTCGGAGCGGCGAACCGGCACGTCTTTCTGGCCATCGACCCGGCGGGCAGGATTCACGTGAGCTACGGTGTCCGGGACGACAACGTCAACCGCACCGTCTATGCGATGAAGGACGGGGACGAATGGGACGTGGAGGTGGTCGACGACAGCGGCTTCTTTCCGGCCCCGGTCGCCGTCGGCGCGACGACGCTCCACCTCGCGTGGGCGGACGATCGCGGAGCCGACCCCGACGAGCTGCGCCATCTGATGCGCGGCCTGCCCGACGGGATCGACACGGACTGTGACGGCGACGCGTGGTGACCCGGGGACACGCACCCGCCGGCCAAGACCCTGAAATAACTCATATTCTAGACACAACCGCGCGATCCGTGGGGCCTCGCACCGCAGAGCTCTAGATCTGCGGCAAGTCCACGAGGCTCACGATTGCGGGGCAGGGAACCGACGCCATGGTCGCGGGCCCTGCCATCGTCAACCCGATCGCGGCAGAACCGGGGCTGGCGAGAGAGGCGGGAAGAGTCGCCCAACTTCCAGCTCGATGGCCTCGAACGGAGGTACTCGCGCGATGGAACCGTGGTCGTGACTGCCGGCGTCCGTCCAGACGCCGTCCACAAGCCGAAGCGCTTCGAGCGTGCGCTCGCTCGGATCGACGATCCAGTAGAACGGCACTCCGCAACGAGCGTACAGGTGGCGCTTTCGGACCCTGTCGTGAGCCTGGTTCGACGGCGACACGACCTCGCAGATCCAGTCAGGAACGACGTCGATCGGTCGCTGGTCCCAGGGGTCCGGCAGCCGCGGGCGGAGCCAACCGGCCACGTCCGGTCGGACGACCTCGTGCCTGTCGAACCGAACGTCCACCTCGAGGAGAATCCACCAGCCACCAGGTCCTCCGCGGCCATCATCTCCATCGAAGGGCCCACCGATGTGTCGCCCCAAAGCCAGCTGCACGTGGCCGTGGCGGGGCAGCCCGGCGGGCATGACCACGATCTCGCCACCAACGATCTCGGCGTGCACATCCACCGGCAAGGCGAGGAGATCCTCGTAGGTGGCGAGCTTCGCGGCGGGCTTCATCACACGAGTATAGCTGGTCTCGAGCACCCGGACCGAGCGCGGCTCGACGGACTCGCGAGGCCCCGCTGCGAGGGAAGGCCCGCGTCACACCCCGGGCCGTGCACGCAAACCGGGATGTCATGCTCGTGTCATGTCCGGTTCCTGCCCCGAAAGGAGAGACTTCGCACGTCGTCCGGATCGGCCGGAAGCGAGGCCACGAGCTTCGCGATCCGATCGCGGCAGGCAAGCACGCGGGGCCCGCGACCAGCCCTGCGGCCTTTGACGTGGACGGCGAGAGTATGACCTTCGGGCCGAGCCCGTGGGGCACGGGCACGGGCGCGTTCACGGGCGGAGGTCGCGGAGGCCGAGACGACGCTCAGCGGCTTCGATGCCACTGACCTTTCAAGCCGTTCGGCGTCCTAGCTGCCCGGGGTGCCCTCGGGACGCGAGCTGGGCATCCAGGGATCGAGGACGCTCCTCATGAGCACGAGACCCGCGGGGGTGACGTCGTGCTCGTCCAGCCAGTCGGAGAAGAAGCCGCGCGGGCTCCAGGTCGGTCGCTCCGCATCGGGCGTCGTGTCGACGCCGAGGAGCTCGACGGTCAGCGCGGCCAGCGCGGCGGAGTCGAAGCCGATCCACTCCACTGCCGCGCCAGGGGCCGGAGCGGCGACGCCAGGAGGCACGTTCGCGGCCGCGGTGTACGGGTCGTAGGTGGAGATCCAGCGCCGATCACCGCTCCTTCGCAGGACCAGCGCCGTGCCGAGGCCGACGAATGGCGCCAGGGCGTCGGCCTCGACCTCGATGACGATGGGTCCCGCGGGGATCGGGAGCTCGGCGGCGCTGCCCACGACGACGACGGCCCGGGCGCCCGCGGCGAGCTCGCCCCGCAGGGGGCGAACGGTCGAGCGGTTCCAGAGCTCGAGGCCCTCGAGGCTCGCGGGAGCGTCGCCGAGGTTGGCGATCTCCACGAACTGCGTGGCCGCCGGCGCCGCGCTCCCGCGCACCTCGGTGATCGCGAGCGCGGGCAAGTCGGCCATCTGCCGGCGCTCGCCGAGCGTCTGCGGGTGATCGAAGGTCTCTCGGAAGATCCGGTAGTAGACCTCGGCCACTGCCCGGTCGCGGATCACGACGAGCGCTTCGTCGTTCTGCTTCTCGGCGCTCAGCGAGAGGTTGTGCGAGCCGGTGATCACGACCGGATGGTCGGTCCCGTAGTCGATCAGGATGAACTTGTGATGGAGCCAGACCTTGTTGGGGTTCTTGGGGCACAGGCGCCTCGGCGTGATCCACGCAGGGCACTCAGGATCGCTGTTCGGCGTGTAGCGGATGTCGGCGCCGGCTTCGAGGAGCCTCGACGGCGCTCCCCGTCCAACGACCGTCGGGTCCACGACGCCCCTGACCTCGACGCCCGCGCCGCCCATTCGCTCGAGCATCACGTCCGCGAGCTCCTCGAGCGCGAAGCTGAAGGCCACCATGTACACGCTGCTCCTGGCGCGGGCCACCTCGCCGACGATGAAGTCGAAGGGGCCTCCGCAGGGATCGAGCGACCGGTAGCGATCCTCGATCACGTATGCGCCCGTCGACGCGACCCGCGCGCCGCAGCCGTCGCCGCCGGCATCGAGGTCCGCGACGCGACGGCCGAGCTGGTCTGGCGTCAGGCCGGGCGAGAAACGGACGTCGATCGGAGCGCCGTCCACGAACGCCTCGCCGCCACCGATGCCCTCGTCGCGCTTGAGCACGCCGAACTGGCCCGAGAACATGGTCTCGAACTCCTGCTCGTGCAGGGCGGCCAGGGCGGGGCTCCTCAGGACGAGCACGTTGTCCGCGTGGATGCGGGCCGGCTCGTCCTCGATGGGGTTGAACGAGCCGGTCCAGAGCCACGTTCCGTCGAGGGCGAGGAACTTGTCGTGGGAGAGCGGAGCCCGGTTGGCGCCGCTCGCGTCCGCGTCGAACACCACGTCCACGCCGCCCTGCTCGAGAGCCGCGAAGCCGGCGACGTAGTCCTCGTGCTGGCGGAACTCCGCGTCCGTGGTGAGCCCGACCTCGGCTCCGGCCGCCTTCGCATCGACGAGCGCCGCGATCACGTCGGGCTCGTTGACCTGGTAGAACGAGCCGGCGACCCGCCGGCGGCCCTCGGAGACGAGCGCGTCGAACTCCGAGACGAGGGGGTTCGCCGGCAGCTTGCCGTCCTCGATCTCCGCCAGGTGTGCCGCGTCACCTTCGCGGCGGAGCTTCGTCAACATGTCGCCGACGCGCCACGGCGACGATGACAGGACCTCGATCGGCCTTCGCCCTGCAGGGTTGGCCATCTCGAGCGGATCCGATCCGAAGTAGTTGCGTGCGCCTGGCGTCGAGCCGATCGGCGAAGGCCGGAGCTCGCCCGGCTGGAAGCCCGTCCGCTCGAAGGCCACGCCGGGGGCGCCCGAAGCCCAGGAGCCGGAGGCCGAGTCCCTGATGGTCGTGCCCTCGGCGAGCGTGATCGCCGTCGCGCTCTGGAGCTTGTCGCCCAGGTCCTTGACCTCGAACACCGGCAGGCAGTGGCGCGCGAGCTGGAGCCGTAGCGTCGCGGCGAGCGTTGCCTTCATGCCGGGTCGCTCGACCGCCGACTGGGCGATCGGGCTCTCGCAAGCCATCCGCTCGATCTGCGCGTCCGTCAGGTCGGAGTCGACGACGAGGGCGAGGCCGTGGGCCGGAACGATCGCGGGGTCGATCTCGCGGACGGCCTCCGCCGAGCCCGGCACCTGACGGGGCGCCAGAGCGCGCCGCTTGCCGCTGCCGATCCCGATCGAGAAGCCGTCGAGCGAGCGCTCGGCCTCCGAGTCGTTGCGAAGCTCGATGAACGCCGCGGGTGACGCGAGGACCTCGACGATGCGGACGGTCTCACCGCCCTCGCCATCGGCCTTTCCCCCTCCGCCGCCGGAGAGGTCGTCGGGCTCGACTGGACCCACGCAAGCCGCCAGGATGGACACGAGGAATGCGAGACGGAGGCGAGAAAGCACGGATCTGGGCAGTAGCTTTTGGCGTGCCATCACACAGCGGTGCCGCATGACCCGGAAAGCTCTGTTGTTTCGTGGCTCCAAGCCGCGTGGTGATGGCGCCGGCAGCCAGGGGGTGGTCCGCACGGTGAGCGTCACCTCCGGAGCAACAGGCGGCGCAGAACCGGGCTCGGAAGGCCGCGGGGCCGCCTTGGCGGCCCCGCGGCCCAGCGTGCCATGGCATGCCCGGTCCCGCGGCCGCCAGGGCGGCCGCGGGACGAAACAAGCCCTCTCGGACAGCAGGGACGTATCGTACGAATCAGGGCATGGCCGCCGGGCGGCGGATGACGAGGATCCCCTCGATCTGCTCGGCCGGAACGGAGCCGAACTTCGAGACCTCGTGCTCGCTGGAGTACTGGTTGTGCGAGAGGGTTGCGATGTCGAGCCAGACCTTGCTCATGTCGAGCTGGGCGCCGTTCTCGTAGAGCTCCTGGACCGTCAGGACGCGCGGGCCGGGCTGGCCGCCCAGCAAGGAGAGCGTGTCGATGCTGCGGGTGTCGCCGGCAAGGATCTGAGCGAACGGGATGCGCATGAGGTAGATGAAGCCGGCCGTGCCGCCGTCGGGGGTGCCGGCGGTGTCCCACGCGTGGGAGGCCCTGAGCGTGATCGAGCAGGCCACGAGCGGCGACGGCTGCTGCGAGACGCTGGCGGACGCGGGCTTCAGGCTGGAGTACGTCTGGTAGAAGTTCTCGTGGCGGTCGATGAGGGAGTAGAAGCGCCGGAGGAGCGGGCAGGAGTCGGGCGACGGGGATTGGCCGGTGCAGCCCGAGCCGTCCGCGAAGATCGTCTGGAGCCCCAGGTCGGATCTGCCTAGGTAGCTCGGATCCCACGCGGGATCGACCTGGTCGTAGGCCTGCACGTCGCGCGCGGCGATGGTCGCTGTGATCGATCCGCCGCCGCCGTCGGCGAGCGCGAGCCGAACATGGAGCTCGCCGGCGAACTGCTGGCCAGCGAGGGGCCCGGACATCGGGCTGTCGATCGAGAGGTTCAGGGTCGCGCTCGTGTCGACGGGGATGCTGATCGTCGAGCCGAGCCTGCCCGTGATGCCGCTCGAGGAGCCGCTGCCCCAGGGGACCGAGGCGGAGGAGCCGTCCTCCAGACGGATCTGGGCGCCGCCCGGGATCTTGACCTTCGTCCCGGCGTCGATGCCGATGGGATCGGCGCTGCCGGCGCTGCGCGTGATCTTCGAGGCCAGAGCGAGGCTGCCGCCTGCCGCGACGTGAACGACCGTCCCCGACGCGAGCTCGGTCGACCCTCCGCCCGTCTGTACGGTCGCCGCGGAGTCCAGCGTGATCGTCGCCTCCGCCTGGAGGCGGAAGGTCGCGCCGGACGGAATCGTCAGTCGTGCGCCTTCGGCGACCTGCAGGTCTCCCGAGGCCAGCCACTCGCCGATGCCGTCGCCGTTGCGATCTTCGACGAGTGCTCCTTCGTTGCTCGGGTCGAGGAGGAACTGCTCGAGCGACAGGGTCGTCCCGGCCACGGTCAGGCTCGGGCTCGGATCGTAGAAGACCTCGCGCAGGGCGAGCTCGGTGTTCTTCTTGTCGCGGTAGGCGAGCCGGTCGAGGTTCCACTCCTGGCAGTCGGCCGCCCAATCTTCGCTCGGGCTACGGCACTCCGAGACCATGCGCCTGAGGAAGCGGTCGGAGACGTTCGACTCGAGCCAGCTCGGGCGCAACCCGCCGAGGCCGCGGAAGTTGTACCACTCGGCCAGATCCTCGGGCGGGCAGGTCTGGGCGAACTCCTGGTAGGCGCGGGCATAGGCGTCGTAGCTCGTGATCCTGTCGGCGCCCGCGAAGTCGCTGCCCGCCTTCTCGCCCTTCGCGATGGAGACGAGGAACTTCGTCTCGCAGACGGAGAAGGGCCGCACGCCGTTGGGGCTGCCGCCGTTCTGGTTCATGTGGTGGTTGAAGACGGTGTCCTCGTTGGACATCAGCGCCTCGAAGGCCGCGTCGTTCATTCCGTGGAAGGGCGTCAGCCGGCCCAGAGCAGCGTCGGTCTCGACCTCCGGAGCGCTGAAGAACACCATCGACGCCAGCGTCTCGAGGCGGCGCTCCAGCAGATCGGGCTCGGCGTAGTACTCGATGATGACGGCGGTCACGAACTGCTGCGCGATGTCGCCGGTGAGCCGGTAGTTCGCGAGGTGGTGGTCGTCGATCTCGGCCGAGACCCGGGCGAGGTTGGCGGTCGCCGCGTCGACCAGCTCGCGCGAGATCCCCTCGGGCAGCTCGCCGTCGAACCCGTCGGCCTTCCCGCCGCCGCCACCGCCGGACCCATCCGAGGTGTCGTCGGCCCCGACGCAGCCGAAGCTGGCGCAAAGGAGCCCGAGGAGCATTCGCGATAGCGACTTTCTGTCCAGACCCATGGCTTTGCCTCTCCTGGCAGGCTGGCGGTCTCTTGCGCCGGGCGTGCCAGGCTGGCGGGCCCGCACTTTCAGGGCTTTGTGTGCCGTGACCCGGACGGCGGCGGCTTCGCTGGCCAGCCGCGGACAGTCCGGTGGACAGGCCCGGTGTCAGGTCATGCGCCCGGACGAACCACCCGGGCCTTCGCTGGAGTCCCGAGCCAGCGCGACCAGCGCTCGAGGTCCTTCACGTTCTCGGTGACCACCATGGCGCCGCGCCGCGCAGCGCAGACTGCGATGAGCGCATCGCGGAAGTGCGCCCGTGGGTCGATCGAACCGCGAGCCAGCCGGTACCGGCGCAGCGCGGCACCCACCCGCTGGTAGTCGCGCAGCTCCGGGCTCACGACGAGGTCCAGAGACGCTAGATGCCGGACCAGCACATCCAGGGCTCGCTTCGAGGCCACGTCGCGCGTGCCCGCGTAGAGCTCCATCGCGACCACGCTGCACAAGAGGAACCTCCTGCGCCGGATGTCTTCGGAGATGATCCGCTCGATCGCCGCTTCGGCGAACCGACGGACGTACGAACAGGTGTCCCAGAGACGAAGCCCGTTCACCGCCACTCGACCAGATCGATTCCCTTGCCACGGCCGATTCGCCGGTGCGCCCGGAGCGCCCCCTCGACCGCCAGACGCTCGCGGATGAGCGTCCGGATCGCCTCGGAATCGGTCTTCGCGTCCAGGATGACCTTGACGCGGTCGAGCTCGTCCTGGTTGAGCGTCACGCTCTTCTTCACTACGGCGATCGGCAGACGCCTGCCCATGGTGCCTCCGGTGGTAGGATTCGTGCTCGGTCTGATACTACCGGAAGAGCGGGCCCGCGCAACGCAGCGTCAGAACTCCATGTAGAGGCCCGCGATCGCGCCGACGGAGGCCGCGTTCCACTGCTCGACGCCGCCGAGCCCCGCGGGGAGCGTGCCCCCGAGCTCGAGCGTGAAGCCGAGCCCCCACATCAGGAGGTAGTCGATGCCGAGCGCGCCGCGGAGCGCGCCGTCGACCGTGGGAGAGCCCGCGCCCGGGCCGTCCCACACGAGGAGGAGCTGCGGCTCGAGGAGGATGTAGGGATGTGTCCAGTCGCCGAGGCTCGCGGCGAGCCTGAAGCCGGCGCCGAGGCCGAGCGTGTCGTAGGCGCCGTGTCCGACGAACGTCGCGTCGACCGCGAGGTCGAGCGCGCTCGCCAGGCCCAGCGTGAACCCGCCGGCGACCATCCCGCCGAGACGAGGAAGGTCCGGCGCGACGCTCGAGACGCCACCCGCGAGCCGCGCGGTGAAGAGGCCCTCCTCCGCCCGCGCTTCGGCCGCCCCGAGGAGGAAGAGACACGTCACGACCAGACGGGTCACGGCGTGCCCCCGCGTTCGCGGCTCGCGAGCTTGCAGGTGCCGCGCCTCGAGCCACCGCGCGGCGCGGCCCAGTAGCGACAGTGAACGTGATCGCAGGGGTGCGATCCGCGGCGCCCGACGATCTCGGGCATCGCGGCGCAACCCACGGCGGCCGTGCCGAGCGCGGAGAGGGTGGCGTCGCGGATCAGCTCGCGCCGCGAGAGCTTCATCGAGGTCGCAGGATACCAAGCCCGCCGGCGCGCCGGCTATACTCGTCACGGCCGTGAAGAAGCCCCCCGATCCCTGGAGCCCCGTACACACCGTCACCGCGCATCCCCCCGGCGAAGCGGCAGGGCTCGATCGCGCGTACCTGCTCGTCTTCGATGCGGAGACGAGCCGCATCGTTCGGCTGCCCGAGACCGGGGAGGTCGTCGCCGGTCGGGCCGAGGACGCGTCGCTTTCGCTGGCGTCGGCCTCCGTGTCCCGGCGCCACGCCAGGTTCGAGGCGCGGGGGGACGGGACATGGGTGAGCGATCTCGGCAGCCACAACGGGACGCTGATCAACGGCAAGCGGATCGAAGGCGAGGTGCGGCTGCAGGACGGGGACATCGTCTGCCTCGGCGAGGTCACGCTCGCTCACCACGCTCGGGCGCTCCGGCCGCGCGAGCTGCCCGAGGAGTCTCTGCCGGTCGAGGTCCTGCCCGTCGGCGACAGGGAGCTCGTGATCGCCGATGCGACGATGGCGCGGATCTACGCGCTGGTTCGCCGGCTCGCCGCCGCGGGTCTGCCGGTCCTGGTCTGTGGCGAGACTGGCTCGGGCAAGGACCTCGCGGCCGCGGCGATCCATCACTGGTCGCCGCGTGCGAGCCATCCGCTCGTGGCCCTGAACTGCGCCGCGCTGCAGGACAACCTCGTCGAGAGCGAGCTCTTCGGGTTCGCGCGGGGCGCCTTCACGGGCGCGGTGAACGCGAAGCCGGGGCTGTTCGAGACCGCGACGGGCGGCACGCTGTTCCTCGACGAGGTCGGCGAGCTCTCGCCCGCGACGCAGGCGAAGCTGCTGCGAGCCCTCGAGACCAAGAAGGTCGCCCGGCTCGGCGAGGTGCAGGAGCGAGAGGTCGACATCCGGATCGTCGCGGCGACGAATCGCGACCTCGAGGAAGAGGTCGGCAAGGGTCGGTTCCGGGCCGACCTCTTCTACCGGCTCGGGGCCGCCACGGTCTGGCTGCCCCCGCTGCGCGACAGGCCGCGCGAGCTTCGTGTCCTCGCCGATCGTTTCCTCGAGGCCGCCTGCACGCGGGCCGGTCGCGAGCTTCTTCGCCTCTCCGAGCCCGCGCTGCGGATCCTGGCGGGCTACCCCTGGCCGGGAAACGCGCGCGAGCTGAAGAACGCGATGGACTACCTCGCGGCCACGGTCACCGGAGCGATGGCCCTGGAGGCGCACCTTCCGGAGCGACTTCTTCGCGGTGTCGCGAAGTCGACCGAGGGGGCGGTCGAGCCCGTCGAGGACGAGCTGCGGCGAATCGAGCGCAAGCGGATGGCCGAGGCGCTCGAGAGCTGCGGCAAGAGCCCCGCTCGCGCTGCCCGACTCATCAAGATGCCGCTGCGCACCTTCTACACGAAGGCCAAGCAATATGGCCTGGGCCGCAAGGGCGGCGAGTGATGCCGTTCCGGCATGCGCTTGCCGAAAGGGCACGGCGGAGGGCGCGAAAACGCCGCAAGTTCGCGGGCACGGCGCGTGCTCTCCCGATCGCGCATGAGCCAAAGACATCTCGCGCAGATCCTGTTCGCCAGCTCCCTTGCCGCCTGCGGCCGGCCGCTCCCCGAGGGCGCCTCGGGGCCAATCGCGTCGCCCCCGCCGATCGCCATCGCGCCCGCGCGGTCTCCCTCCGCGTCGGCCGGTTCGCACGTCGAGGACGAACGTCACCGTGCCGCGACGCCGGCTGCGCCGCCGCCAATGGTCTTCGCGCCGCCGACGGCCGAGGAATCGCAGCACGGCGAGGCGCATGGAGCTGCCGCAACCTCCACGCCTCCGGAGCCTCCCGCAGCCGAGCCCGTAGCCGCCGAACCGAACGCAGCGTCACCGGCGGACCAGCCCCAGAGGAGCCAGCCGATGACCACCCAATCCCAGGAGCTGCAGGCGATGATCGCCGAGCTCGAGTCGCAGCTCGCGGACGCGCCCCCGGACATGCGCGAGATTCTTCGCCAGCAGATTGATGCCGCGCGGCGTGCGGACCAGATGCTGATCGCCGCGCTCGCGTCGGCGCCGCAGTTCGCGCGATCGGCGCTCTCCCCCGAGATGCGCGCGTTCTTCACGCCCCAGCCGCCCGCCGAGGTGCCCTCCTGGGTCCCCGACTCGGTGACGCGTCGCGAGGTCGACGACGCGCTCATGCGCTGTCCGGCGGACGCCAGCGTCTACGCCGAAGAGGACTCCGTGGGCTGCGCGGTCCCGATCGCCCCCGGCAGGATCCCCATTCGCCACGGCCTTCAGCTCGGATTCCTGCGGTCCACCGGACGGCTGCAGCACCAGCGCTTCTACGAGCGCGGCCTCCTGCGGTGGGCCATCGAGTACCATGCGACGGGCGGCCGCTCCTCCGTGGGCTTCTACTCGGACACGGAGCCGCGCGTGCACCTCGAGGAGGGTGTCGAGACCTGGTTCGCGCCGAACGGTACGGTGACCGCGCAGAGCACGTGGCGAGCCGGCGTGAAGCAAGGGTGGACGCGCCTGTGGGAGGACGACGGCACCCCCGTGACCGCCACGAGATACGAGGACGGGCGCCCTGTCGAGTCGATCATGGCCGACGGGACGCCCTTGCCGACCAGCTAGCGCGTCGCCTCGCGAAGGTCGTGACCATATCGTGCTCCGCTCGTACCAGAGGTCAGCCGGGGCGCCGCGTGGCGCTGCTCGAGGCGGCCCGGGCTCCGACGCTCATCGTCGGTGGTTAGGAGGACTTGCCCGACGTTCACGCCGCCTCGGCACGAGGTCTCGGCCGAACGCCTCGACCATCGCTGGGACGTGCTCGATCGAATCTCCGATGCCGTTGTCGCTCGCGAACGGCCTCTTCGTGTAGCTCGCGTATAGCCAGGGAAGGTAGTCGAGGTGTCCGTTGACGCCCGGTTGATCCCAGAGCGCGCGGACCCCCGCAGAGGCGTCCGCGCACCACTCGACGCGTTCGGGGAACAGATACGATGCAGCGACCTTCGTCGCGAGACCGATGTGGCCTCGCAGCGCACTGCACCGCTGCAGAGCGACGTCACGATCGGCCGCATTCGCCGCGGCAAGGTATCGACGCAGTAACCGCCGGGGCTGCAGCGAAGCGGAGCCGGGGCCCACGGGACTGGCCGCCGCAAGGGCAGGCCAGCACATCGTCGAGGTAGACGCGCCGGATCAGGCTGGCCCAGTCGATGCGCGCGAAGGCGGGGTTCGCGATGCCGGCACCGAGGCTTGTGCGCGGGCCCCCGCCCCCCGGCTCGGTGTCCTCGCTGGTCGTGCCACGCTCGGGGGACGCGGGGCCGCCCTTGGCGAGGACCGGCGAGGCGGCCTCGAGCAGCTTCTTCGCGTGGGTCTTGCGCGGCTTGGCCGCAGCGGCCGTCGAGATCGCCCCGGGTGCGGTAGGCCCATGCGGCACGACGGAGGCGCGCCACGACGAATTCGGAGCGAAGACGCCGGCCAGGCGGAGCAAAGGGTAGCGCGGTGGGGGAATCAGCGACGCGATCCGTGCCAGGAAGG
>JACPQR010000127.1 GCA_016190375.1 Deltaproteobacteria bacterium | reverse complement strand
GCGGCTCGTCCGCCGCTTCGCCGGCCAGCCCGGCGAGGGCCTCGCCAACGCGCAGAAGACCCTCGATGAGATCGACCAGGCGCTGTGACGCGCTACGGGTCCAAGGTCCGCGCGCAGCGGAAGCCCCACGTGTCGAAGCTCTGCCCTTCGGGCCCGTGGTAGTAGCGATCGGCGAAGCGCTCTTGGCTCGCGAAGTCGAACCACGAGCCGCCCCTCACGGTGGCCTTGCCCGCCGGCTCGAAGATCGGATCGGTCGAGGGGTCGGTTCCCCGGTTCGCCACGAACTCGTCGTGCGTCCACTCGCCGACGTTGCCGAGGACGTCGCACAGCCCCCACGCGTTGGGCGCGAGCGAACAAGCCGGGTGAGTCTCGGAGCCGGAGTTCGACCAGTACCAGGCGAACGCGTCGAGCGCTGGATCGGTCCGGCAGTCTGTGACGTCGCCCGCGTCCGTCGCGCCCGCCGCGCCCGCCCGCGCCGCGTACTCCCACTCCGCCTCGGTGGGCAACCGGTAGCCGGCGCAGTCGTAGAACGCCGCCTCGGGGTACGCGCCGGATTGAGCGCACCGTAGGCTGCCGCCGGCTCCATCGCACGAGTAGCAGGCCTCGAGGCCCAGCGAGCGGGAGAGAGCGTTGCAGTAAGCGGCGGCCTCGTGCCACGAGACGCGCTCGACGGGACAGTCCGGTCCGCAGGATCGGAAGCGCGCGGGGTTCCCTTCCATCAGCCCCTCGTAGCCGGCCTGAGTCACTTCCGTGCGGCCGATCTCGAAGTCGTGCGTCAGTCCCACGGAGCCCTGGTCCTCGTCGGCGGTTCGGCAGGTCTCCGAGCCGGGCGAGCCGGCGACGAAGCACCCTGCGGGGATCCGGCACCACTCCCCCTCGCAACGTTCCTCCACGACCGGGTGAACGCACCCGCATCGAGGTCCCCGCTCGTCCACGAGCCCGTCGCAGTCGTTGTCGAGCCCGTCGGCGCAGGAGGCGTCGCCGCCGGGACCCTCGCCGGCGCCGGGCTGGACCTCCGGGTTCGCGTCGTCGCAGTCGTCGCCGCCGCACGAGGTCGCCGCGACTCCGTCGCCATCGCAGTCGAGGCTGGCGCAGTCGCGGCAATCGGCGACCTCGACGGCCCCGTCGGCTTGCTCGCCCCCGCCGTCGCCGGCGCCCCCGTCGCCGGCGGAGCTCCAGACTCGGAGCGCGTCTTGGGCGACCCGGTCGGTTCCCCGGGCGCGAACGGTCAGGTCGTGTGCGCCGGGCTCGAGGGGCCCCATCAACCGGGTCCTGATGTGCGCGCCGGTAGCCTCGAGCACCATGGCGCCACGATCTCCGAAGCGGACGCGAAGGTCGGGGACGATTCGAAGCTCACCGGCCTCGTTGGTCAGGTAGTCGTTGGCCTCGAGCCCCAGGACGATCAGCTCCTCGGCCGCCCACGCGCTCTCCTCGATCGAGTCGGGCAGGACGCGCAACGAGCGCTGCTCGGCGGAGCAGGCTCCGAAGATCAGCGCGGCCGAGACGATCGGTGCCAGCCTGCGGTCATGCATCGAGGAGCTCCTCGATCACGGCCGGCCGCAGGGGCTTCTGAATGACCCGCACGTCGGCGGGAGTCGAGCTCTCGTCGGCCCCCGTCATGATGACGACTCGCCGCGCGGCCGATGGATCACGCTCGCACAGCGCCTCGAAGAGCTCGGTACCGGTCATGTCCGGCATGTTCTGGTCGCACAGCACGAGCGAGAACGGCTCCGTCGCGGCGAGCTCAAGACCCTCGCGAGCGTCGCTAGTGCCCTGTACGTCTCCCCACTTCGCCAGCCACCGCTTCATCGCGCGGACGAGCGCGGGCTCGTCGTCGATCACGAGGATCCGACGGCGTCCGTTCCCGCCGGCTGTCGACCTGGTGCCTTCGGTCGGCGCCTGCTCCGTTCGGAGGCGTGGCTCGCCCAGGGCGCTCTCTTCGGGAATCGCGAGCCGGAGCGTCGTGCCTTCGGGGCCGGTCGCTGCCACGGCGAGCTCGCCGCCGTGGGCATGCGCGAACGAGCGGGACAGGTACAGCCCGAGGCCCGTACCCTCCGACCCCTTCGTCGTGAAGAACGGAGCGAACAGGCGCTCCAGCACGTCGGCAGGGATGCCTCGGCCGTTGTCCTCGACCTCGACCAGAGCCAGACCATCTCCCCGCCGGACGTGAATCCGGACCTTCGGAGTCGCTCGACCTCGCGTCGCGTCGACCGCGTTCCCGATCAGGTTCAGTAATACCTGCTCCAGGCGGCCTCGATCCCCCCGCACGACGACCTCGTCCGTCGCGTCGACGAGAGCCGAAACGCCGCCGAGCTTCCCGGCCGCGATCTTCACGGTCGCGCGGGCCAGCTCCGCGAGGTTCACCTCCTCGATCACGAGCGTGCTGCCGCCTCGCGACAGGGACGAGAGGTCGCGCACGATCCGCTCGAGCCGCTCGGCGCCCTGCCGCGCGTCGGCAACCGCCTCGCGGTGGTCGCCCCGAAGCTCCTCCTCGAGCGTGCGCAGGTTCGCCAGGATGAAGGCGAGTGGATTGTTCATCTCGTGGGCCACGCCGGCGGCGAGCCGGCCGACGGCGAGGAGCTTCTCGTTGGTGACCGCGGCCCGCACGAGGTCGGAGTTGCGCAGCGCCGCGAGCGCGGTCCGGCCCAGGAGCTCCGCGTGCCGGATCGCCTGCTCGTCGAGCGCCGCGCGCCAGCCCAGGACCACGCCATAGGGCGTGTCGAGGTCCGACAGCACGATCGCCAGGTGCTCTCCGACGACCTCGAGCCGCGTCGGCGGCGGCAGGGACAGCGTCGGATCGGTGTCTTCCTCGCGCGTCGGCAGCACCGCCAGCGGCACGAGAACCCTGGTCGTGCGCTGCGGGAGCACGTTGGCGAGGTCCGATCGCTCCCTGCCCCACGAGTCCTCGCGGACCTCGGCGTTGACGAGCCTCTTCAGGTCCTCGGAGGAGACACCGTGGGCGGCGGGCACGGCTCCCGCGCGAACCGCTGGCGCCGAGAGGACCTTCCACCGGCCCGCGGGGAGCGCTTGAGTCAGCGCCCGCTCGAGCATTCGGAGGATCGAATCGCCGTCCTTGAGGCGGTTGACGCGGCGGGCGAATGCTACTGCCTCTCGAAGCGCGTGGGCGTTGTCACGAAGGCGGCAGGACATCAGATCGATCGCGTGGCCCAGGTCCCCGATCTCGTCCCCGGGCAGCGGCGGCAGACGCAGCGGCTCGTCCCCGGTCTCGGCCTGGCGCACCGCTCGAGCCAGGGACATGACCGGGGTCGTCAGAGCACGGGAGAGGAACCACGCCAGCGCGACGATCGGCAGGATCACCAGGCTGGACCAGACGAGGACGCGGCGCAGAACCGCGAAGGCGGCGCTGCGGGCCGGCCCGAGCGGGGCGGTGACCACGAGCGAGATCCCCGTCGCGGAGGGAGCGACCACGCCCACTCGCTCCGATCCATCCTCGCTCCGCGTCCGCGTGGCAACGGTCGCGTCGCCGGCCAGGGAAGCTTCGCGACCGAAGACGCCGTGGACCGACCAGCCGGGCGGGTGGGCCATGAGCGAGGCGAGATCGACGAGGGCGGCGGCATCGACCCCGCCGATTCGCACGCGGACCACCGCCGCGTCCTTCCCGGCCAGAGCGACCCGCCCTGGGCCCGCGGAGGCTCGCTCGAGCGCGACCGCCGCGGCGCCCGTCGCCGATGCCTGGAGAAGCTCTTCGTCACCCCGCGAGCACCGGATCGCCAGCGTCTCGGACGACAGGAGGGATTGCACATCGACGATTCGATCGGCCGCCGCGGCCGTCGCGATCACCGCAAGCTCGGTCTGCGCCAGAGCGAGCCTGTGATCCAGGAGGTCACGTGCGCCTTCGGCTCGTCGCACCGCGGCGTCGATCAGCGCCGCCTCCTTGTCGTCGCGAACGATGTGGACGGTGCTCGCGACACCGAGGGCGAGCGCCGCGACTCCGGCCACGAGCAGGGCCACTGCCACACGAGCGAACATCGAGCGCATCCGTTTCCTCATCGAGACCTCATTCACGTAGAACCGTGCGCGAGACCATCCGCGAGTTGCCGAGATCGTCCGACGCCCGGACGACGATGTTCGTGAGCCCCCGCTGGACCACCACCGTGGTCGAGAAGGATCCGTCCGATGCGACCTGAACGTCTCGTCCGCCCACTTCCACGATCGCCCCCGGCTCCGTGTGGCCGAGGACCCGCACCGCCCCTAGGTGCGCGATCGCGGCTTCGGCCGGCGAGCCGAGCTCGAGGCGCGGGGCGGACTGATCCAGATCGACGTCGAGCCTGCGAAGCGCACCGTCGGGAAGTCGCTCGCCGTGGATCGTGCCGCACACGCTCCAGGTGTAGGAGCCGGTTGGAACCTCCACGAGCACGTGCGAGGCGGCGCCGCCATCGACGTCGATCTCGCGCCTCGGCCCCGCCTCGGGCGCGAGCACGAGCCGGTAGCCTTCCACGCCGGCCAGCGGCGTCCACTCGAACCCTACGGCCCCACGCGTCCTGATGGTCCGTCCGGGCTCCGGACGGAGGAGCTCGACCCTCTGACCCGCGAGGCCGGAGGCGACGATCCTCCCGTCTCCGGCGACCTCGATGAAGCGACGGGGCGCGATGTGGACCGGCGAGCCCGTCCGGCGATCGAGGCGACCCGCGCCGCTGAGCATGGAGATCTCGGTGCGCTGGACGTCGACATGGACCCGGGCCTCCGCCCGCGGCTCGATTCCGCCGTCCGGATCGAGCGCCGGCTCGAGGGTCAACGTGCCCGGTGGCACCTCGACCTCGAGGCCGTCGGTCTCGGTCCCCTCCACGCGCGCCACGAGCAGCCCCGACATGTGTCTCAGGCGCGCCGCCCTCCGTGCCTGGACCGGCATCCGGACCATCGTGTTCTCCGCGAGGCGCACGAGATCCCCCGAACGCTGCAGGCGCAGGTCTGCCGTCGCGCTCTGCATCGTCTGTACGGCGTCGTCGGGCTCGAGCCCGAGCCCCGCCGCCGCCGGCGACCACGAGGCCACCGACGCCGCCCGCCACCGCACGTCGCCGCTCGTCCGTTCGAGGCGGGCCACCGCCCGGTGCGCGGTCCCCGATGCGGTTCGAGAACGAACCGGCGCCGGCTCGGCGTCCGCGCACGATGGACAGCCGCTCATGGCCAATAGCGCCAGGGCGAGCAGCCGATGCTCAGAGGGTGACGCCACAGCTGACCTCCGTGAAGACGCTGATCGGCGGCTCGTCCCAGGTTCCCGGCGTCGACAAGACTGTGACCCTGACTCCACCGTCGATGCCGAGCCTGAGCGGACCGAGAGGTATTCGCATCCCGGCGGCCACGACACCGACTGCCCGCCACGCTTCGCCCGAGGCGGCGGTCTCGCCGACCCTCGCATCGGCGATCGCGAGAGCGGGGCCGGCGGCCGCATGTGCTTCGAGCGCCGGCGTTCCGGACCACAATCGAGCGGCGACGCCGGCCAGGACCTCGGAGACGAAGAGCCTTCCCGCAAGGGAATCGGTGACCGGCCGGCGCGGAGTCGCACCCAGCTCCAAGCTCGTGAAGCGAGCTTGGGCGGTGAGTGCGAGACGACGCCGGAGCCCCACGTCGATCCGGGCCCCTCCACCCCAACCGACGTCTTGCAACGTGTCGATCGTCGCGTGGACCAAGACCGCGAGTCGCACGTCCCGCCTCGGAGCGGCCCCGGGGTCTCTGGTCGGTGCGGCAGCCCCCACCGGCGAGCCGGCGGCGCCGCGAACGCCGGTCGCGGCGCGCACGATGGTGGCTCCGGCGTAAGCGAGCGGCACGAGCCGACCGTCGATGGTGGCAGCCACGACCATGTCTAGGGCTCCCGGCGTCGAAGAGGAGCAGCGGGCCCTGCCGTCCGGCTCCACCCGATGCGCGACGCCGCCGCACAGAAGGCTCAGCCGCGACGAATCCACCGGCGCTCCCCCTAGCGTGAGAGCAGATAGCCGCGCTTCGATCGACCGCCCGACGTCGGCACGGAGCGGCGCGCCGATCTGCGCGCGAACGGGCCAGTCTGCCTCGACGGGAAGCTCGAGCGCGGTCGGCTCGGGCGTCGAGACGGTCAGGTCCACCGAGGCTGCGCCTTCGACCGCGCTGAGCGAGATGGCCGCGACACCAGGCCGGATCCAGTGCAGGCGTCGAAGACGGCCGCGCTCGCTGCGGACGTGCACGGGGACGTTTCGCGACAGCCGGCCGCGGGGGTCCGTGAGGACGAGGATCGCAACGGTTCGCTCGGCGGCGCCCGCGGGGACCGCGAGGTCGGATGGCATCAGGAGCGCCTGAGGCCGGGACTGCCGCGCGACGGCAGGCAACGCGGTCGCGCCGACGAGCGTCGCGCTGCGCGCGGCGATACCGACCAGCAGGTTCGGAGGTGGCTCGCCGCGGAAGAGGCCGTCGGCCTTCCGCTCCAGCTCGAGGCTTCCGCCTGGCCAGAAGGCGGTGACGCGAACCGGATCACCCGGCGGGGCGTTTCCGACGCGGACCCGGATCTGCCGTCCCGCACGACGAGCATCGACGGCGAGGCCGAGGTCGCCTCCCATCGCGACGGCGGTTGCAGCTTGCCAGCCTGGGCCCTCGAGACGAAGGACGGCGAACGGGCGCGGAGGGTCCGCCGTGATCCGGATCCAGCGCGTGCAGGTCCCGACCTGCTCCTCCAGCTCCACTCGCGTTCCCGGTTCGGCCAGCGGGTGGACCTCCAGCAACCGGGCGCAGGTGTGATCGTCGAGCTCGACGACGGCGAGGACGCGCCGCTCGGCGCCGGTCCCTGGCGGCCCGTACACGCTGAGCGTGGCGGCTCGAATCTCGCGGGCCGTCGCTGCCCAGAGCGTTGCAACGACGATTGCCCAAGAGATCCCCCTCCCCATCCGGCGCCGGCCGGACCTGCATCATCGATTCCATGCTTCTGCGCGGCCACGATGGCGCATTCCGCCTCGCGATGACGTGCGCGCCACGTGGCGTCCTGACACGCGTGCGGCCGCGCCACATGAGAAGGGACGTCCCGCCCGCCGTTTTCCGTCCAGCGGAAGCGCCGAGCCCCGTCTTGCCGCCCGGTTTGGAATATGTTAGCTGTCGCGCCGGTTTGGCTGTCACCGCGACTCGAGAGAGGACCTAAATGCTCCGGCAAATCAGCGCGATACTGGCTCTATCGGGTGCTCTCGTCGGCGCGGCCTTCATCGGCTGCGGCGACGACGAGGAGAAGGAGAAGCGCGACGGCGGATCGGCCCGCCGCTCGCCCGCGGAGGAAGACGGCGGCGGCGGCCTGTCGCCCGAGGATGCCCGCAAGGTCCTGGCGAAGATCGACGGCACGACCATCACGCTCGGCGAGTTCTCGGACCGAATCAACCAGCAGTCGCCGTACCTGCGCTCCAGGTACAACTCACCCGAACGGCGGCGCGAGTTCCTCGACAACCTGATCCGGTTCGAGCTTCTGGCTCAGGAAGCCGAACGTCGCGGGTACGGCAACGACGCCGAGGTCCAGCGAACGCTCAAGCAGGTGATGATCCAGCGCCTGATGAAGCAGGACTTCGAAGACCGCACGAAGGTCGAGGACGTGTCCGAGACCGACATGCGCAAGTACTACGACGAGCACCGCGACGAGTACCACAAGCCCGAGCAGGTTCGCGCCAGCGTCATCCTCGTGAAGGATCGCGCGAAGGCGGACAGGCTCCTCAGGGACATCCTGGCGAAGTCCGGCGACGCGCGATTCTTCCGCCAGACGGCCCAGGAGAGCTCCGAGGACGCCGAGACCAAGACGCGTGGCGGCGACCTGCGCTACTTCTCCCGTCCCAACGAGCGGCGCGATGACGAGCCCCCCGTTGCCGCCGAGGTCGCGAGCTCGGCCTTCGGCCTCAAGAACGTGGGCGACGTCCACTCCGAGCTCGTCAAGTCGGGCGCGGGCTGGAACATCGTCAAGCTGACCGGCAAGCGCAAGGCGCTCGACCGCACGTTCGACGAGGTGCGACGAACGATCCAGAATCGACTGTGGCGCGAGCGCAGGCAGACCGAGATCGAGCGGTTCGTCGACGACCTTCGCAAGCAGGCGAACGTGAGGATCCACGAGGACGTCCTTGGTCAGGTCCGCCTCGACACGTCGATGCCGACAGGCGCCGAGGGCGCGCCGGGGATGCCGGCGCCGGGCCAGGGGTCGGCTCCGGGTGGACCGGGCGAACCGGGCCATCCGTGAGGTTCCTCGTCGCCTGCCTCGGCGGGCTCTCGCTCTTCCTCAGGGGCGCAGACGCTCCGTCGGAGATCGTCGAGCGCATCGTCGCGGTGGTGAACACCGACGCCGTCCTGCTCTCGGAGCTGCACGAGCGGATGCAGCCGTACATGGCGCAGCTCGAGGAGCTTCCTTCCCGCACCGAGCGCGAGGCGCGCACGGTGCAGGTGGAGCGCGAGGCCCTGGGGGCGATGGTGGACGAGCTCCTCATCTCCCAGCAGGCCCGCAGCAGCAACGTCTCGGTCAGCGCCGAGGAGGTCGATCGCGCGATCCGGAACGTGATGCGGGCGAACAACATGAATCGCCAGCAGTTCGAGGAGGCGCTCCTGGGGCAGGGAATGAACATCGCCCAGTACACGGCGGACGTTCGTCGCCAGCTCCTGGCCCTGAAGGTCCTGAATGCGCGTGTGCGGGGTCGGATCAACATCACGGCGGAGGACGTCCGCGACGCCTACAACCAGACGGTCCGCCAGATCAGGATGACCGCTTCCTTCGAGGGCGCTCACATCTTCCTCAGGATCGCGCCGGACGCCGGGCCCCGCGAGGTCGCGGCCGCCCGCGCGCGAGCCGAGGAGGCGCTCCGGCTCGCGCGGCGAGGCGACAGCTTCGCGGACCTCGCCCGCCGTTTCTCGGACGACCAGGAGAGCCGCGAGAACGGCGGCAACCTCGGCTCGCGTCGAAACGGCGAGCTTCAGCCCGCCCTCGACGACGCCTTCTTGAACCTCGATCCGGACGAGGTCGCCGCGAACGTGGTGCGGACCGATGACGGTTTCCACGTCGTCAAGCTGATCGCCAGGGAGGCGAGCGAGGTCCAGCCTTTCGCGACCGTGCGAGACAACCTATACCAGCAGCTCCTCGAACGCGAGATGGCCCGCCAGCAGCGGCTGTGGCTCAAGGAGCTCCGACGAAAGGCTCATCTGGAGGTCCGGCTGGACCGCGCCTCCTGAGGGACCGTAAGCGGGTTGACGGTGACCGGTCCGAGAACAGCTTGCGCGGTGAAAACCAGAGTGTTGTGGGCCTCGGAGGGGCGGCATGATCTGTGCTAAAGTCCCGCCGCATTCGCCGGGAGGAAGCCTCATGCGGAAACTGACTCTGATCGCGGTCGTATCGGCGCTGTTCGGCTGTGCAGGCGGAGCGGTGACCGGCTCGGGCACCGAGAGCCTCACGCAGGAACGCATCGAGAGCACGAAGTGGGTCTACAACCCTCAGCTCACGGACACGCCGATCGCGGTCGACGATCTCGTGGGCACCCAGGAGGGTTTCTTCGAGGTCGACCTCCGGCGCTACGGCGACGAGGTCGTGGCCTGCGAGTGCGGCCGCACCGGTCGGGCAGTCGGGATCTGGCGGGACGGCGACGTTCAGCAGAGCAACGGCGGCGACGAGGTCGTGGTTCCTGGTGATGGCGACGACGGCAACTGGGATCTGGACGAGGACGTCAACCTCGCTCGCACGAACCAGGGGCGCAATCAGTTCGCTCCGGACGGCACGCGCATGGACGACGGATTCGGCCTCGATCGCTTCGGCGACGACGTCCGCCGCACCATGGAGCAGAGCGACTTCTACGTCTTCCATCCCGGCTGCGTTTGAGCGGCTGACTGGCAGCTCACTTCACGCGCTTCCGGCGCGGCATCGCCTTCAGAACGAGCTCCGCCGACAGGCGCGCCAGCCCCAGGCCGACCGCGGCCCCGCCGGCCACTGCCCAGAGCGCCATGAACGTGCTTCCCATGTGCGGCCAGCGACGCATCTGGCGTGCCGCTCCCCGTTCGGGCGTGATTTCGAAGCCTTGACGGCGGCCAGCGGCCGGGATGTGTCTACCTGCACACGAAACCGAGGACGAGGACGCCACGCTGGTAGGTCTGGCCGGCCTGGAAGAACGGCTCGCCCCGCTGGGTGATGTACTCGACGGCGGGCAGGTAGTCCGAGCGGTTGGGACGGTTGATCGAGACCTGGAACTTCAGACGGGCGGCCGCGACCCGCCCCGTCAACGACAGCCTGAGCGTCCTGCCGGTCGGCAAGGCGACGGTGGCGGGGGCTCCCAGGACGAGCTGGAGACGGGCTCGCTGGAGCAGGCGGAAGGTGGTGTAGGCATTGAACGGCGGCTCGCGAAGCTGGGTGAGCCGCGAGAGCCGTCTGTCGATTCCGCCCCCGTCGCGCAACGCGTGGATCATCAGAACCTCGCAGGAGGCCCGTTCGTCGGCCCTCGCCGGGCTCGCCGACGTCGCCACGATGGCCAGGGCGAAAAGCCCGGCGGCTGCGAGGCTCCGAATCATGATCCGCTGCCTCCCTCCTCGGGTGCATCGTCGTTGATCCAGACCACGGCCGTCGAGCTTAGTCCGTCCTGGGAGGGAATGTCGAAGACGATCGCGCTCGAGGCCGCCCGGATCGAGACGACCGAGCTGCCGCCGGGCTCGGGGGGAGGCGGAGGCGCCTGCAGGGCCAAGAAGCCGAATGCCAGCACCGCGGCGGTCGCCATCGCCGCCGCCGGCATCCACACGCGCCGGCGGTGCTGGAGAAACTCGCGCAGCCAGACCGCCAGGCGTTCGCGAACCGGAGTGGGCCTCTCGGCCTCGATCGAGCGCATCACGCGCGCCGCGAATCCCTCGAACGACACCGTGGCCATCGAGGCCTCGATGGCGTCCCTGGCGAGCGCGCGCTCTCTTTCGATCTCGGCGAGGAGCTGTCCGCAGGCGGCGCACGATTCGAGGTGCAGGTGCACCTGGGTCCCCGAACGGCCGATCTTCTCACCGTCGGCCAGGAGCATCAGGGTCTCGATGGTCGGGTGGCTCACCTCACTTCACCTTCAGCTCGCCGTCGACGTAGTCCTTCAGCATCCGCTGCAGCTTGTGTCTCGCGTGATGCAGGCGGCTCATGATCGTGCCCTTCGAGACCTGCATCGCCTTGGCCATCTCTTTGTAGCTCATGCCTTCGAGCTCCCTCATGACGATGACGGCGCGATGGTAAGGAGGAAGGGCATCGAGGGCCTTCTGCATCTGCTCGAGCAGTTCCTTGCGGCCGAGCGCCTTTGCGG
>JACPQR010000109.1 GCA_016190375.1 Deltaproteobacteria bacterium | reverse complement strand
GCCGTTGACGTGGTCCATGACGGCGACGTGGACGTGGACGTGGACCTGGACGCTCCCCGGGTGTCGCAGGGCTGGTCGCGTCAAACGTGGGCCGCCGACGTCCAGGTCGCCGTCGCCGTCAAGGTCCACGACCACGCCTACGTCTACGTCTACCTCTACGTCTGGCGAAACCCCGGACCGTGCAACGCACCCCTCGATCTCCGCCGAATTGCCGCAAGCTCGAGCCGGGTGCTATCCTCGTCGGCGCTTGCGGCTGGCTTTCTTCGCATCGGTCCTCGCAATCCTCGCGGCGGGCTCGGCGTGGGCGCAGTCCCCGCCGGCGACGCCCCGGCCGCCCGACGCGCCAGTGGTTCCCGCGCAGCCGGCGCCGAGCCCCGAAGATCCCGCGAGAATGGCCCAGGCTCGGGAGCGCTTCCAGTCGGGGATGTCGCACTACGACGCTCACCGCTACCGCGACGCGATCCACGACTTCGAGCTCGCGTCCTCGCTGGTGCCGTCTGCCGACATCGCCTACAACATCGCGCGCTGCTACGAGCAGCTCCAGGAGCTCGACCCGGCGATCCAGTACTACGAGCGTTACCTGCGAGAGAAGGTGGAGCCCCCCGATCGGCCCGAGGTCGAGGCGAAGCTCGCCGAGCTGAGACGGACGAGGGAGCTCGCAAGGCAGACCAGGCGGCAACGCGCCGGGTACGGCCTCCTGAGGGTCACCTCGCGCGAGGCCGCGACGACCGTGAGCGTCGACGGCGGATCGCCCGCGGCAACGCCGCTGGAACGACCGCTCCGCGTCGGCCCGCGCAGCTCGCTCGTGGCAGAGGCGGAAGGGATGCAGCGCTTCGTCGCGCGTGTCGGCGCCCGACCGGGCGAGATCGCCACCGCGGTCGTCGACCTCGAGCCTGCAACACGGTACGAGACCCGCGCCGCCGGCCGGCTGTGGACCTGGGTGGTCGGGGGAGCCGCCGTGGTCGCGACCGGCGTCGGCGTCGCGTTCGGGGTCGCGGCCTACGGACGCTCGAATGACGCCGGCCGGGCGACGGGCGAGGAGCAGCTCCGGCTGTACGACCAGGCCGGAGACCTCGCGAATCGCGCCGACATGAGCTTCGCCGGCGCCCTCTTCCTCGGCCTGACCAGCGTCGTCCTGTACTTCGTGGAGGGTGCCTCGAGCGAGACCCGACAGATTCCCCCCCGTCGCGGGCTTCGCGGCGTCGTCGCGCCAACACCGGCCTCCGCTCTCGCGCCTCCTCCGCCGGCCGCGCAGTGACAGGGATCCCTGCCGTCCAGCGTCGAGGCGCCGAGGCGCGCCTCGCGCTCCTCCCTTTCGCCTTCTTCCTGACCGGCGCGACGAGCCTCGTCTTCGAGTCCGTATGGTTCCGCCGGCTGACGATCCTCTTCGGCTCGACGGGCTACGCCGCCGCGACCGTCTTCACCGCCTTCATGGCGGGCCTCGCGCTCGGGTCGCTCGCCGCCGGTCGGATTGCCGACCGGCCCCACTGGGACCGCGCGAGGCTGCTCCGCGCGTACGCGATCGTCGAGGCCTGCATCGGCATCGCGGCGCTCGTCTTGCCGCTCTCGGGCGAGTCGCTCCTGCCGGTCCTCGCCCTCGGCAATCGGATGGGCCACGGCGTCCTCTGGGGCGCGCTCTTCCGGTTCGTCCTCGCGCTGGCCGTCCTGATCGTTCCGACCACGCTGATGGGAGCGACGCTGCCGCTGGCTGGCAAGGCCTTCGCCGAGAGGGGTGGCGGGCACCTGGGGTCGGAGGCCGGCAGGCTCTACGCCGCGAACACGCTCGGCGCCGTCGCCGGCACCCTGGCGACCGGGTTCGTGCTCTTGCCCGCGGTGGGCGTGCGCGTCACGACCTTCGCCGCCGCAGCGACGAACCTGACCGTCGCCGCGCTGGTCCTCTTCCTCGCACGGAGCGTCGAGGAGCCCGGCTCGCAGTCCTCGCTCGGGCGCACGACGGCCGCGAGCGCCGGCCCGTCGCCCCTGCGCTCGAGGCTGGCTCTCCTCGTCTTCGCGGTCTCCGGCGGGGTCGCGATGATCTACGAGGAGGTCTGGCAGCGCGCCCTGCAGCTCGTGATCGGCTCATCCGCTTACTCGTTCGCGATCCTCCTGTCCTCGTACCTCTTCGGCCTCGCCTCCGGAGCCTGGGTCTACAGCCGGCGGACGGCCAGCCAGCCGGGCCAGGCTCAGAACCTCGCCATCGCCGAGCTCCTCGTGGCCGGGACGGCCGCGGCGGGCCTCCTCTTCCTCGACGATCTGCCGGCCGTCTTCCTCGTCCTCATCCGGATGATCCCGCAGGGGCCCGTGCCGGCGCTCCTCGCGCAGGCCGCCCTCGCGGGCTCCGTCGTCCTCTTGCCGACGTTCTTCCTCGGGATGCTCTTTCCCGCCATGCTCTCCTGGCATGCCGGCTCCGCGCAGGCACCGCCGCGCCACGGGTCCGCTCGCGCGATCGGCCAGGTCTACTCCGCCAACACGGCGGGCGCGATCGTGGGCTCCTTCCTCGGCGGCTTCGTGCTCATCCCGCTCCTCGGACTGCAGCGTTCGCTGGTGGCGCTCGTCGTCGGCTCGGCCCTGGCCGGGCTTGCTTTCGCCGCGCTCGGCGCTTCGCGGAGGGGAACCCTCGTGGTCGCGGCCGCGGTCGTCGCGGTCATCGCTTTCGTTCCCTCGATGTCGCGACCCTGGAACCTGCGCGCGATGAACGCCGGGGTCTTCCGGCTGTCGACGGCGTCGGAGGTCGCGGCCGGCATCGACCAGGACCAGAGCGCGGCGGCCCTGCCCCGCGCGACCGGGCTCCAGATCGACGACGTCGTCAGGACCGGGTTCGAGCCCGTGCGGCGCTCGGTCGTCCTCGAGCACCACGACGGGATCACGACCACCGTCGCGGTCACCGAGACGACTCTGGGCACGCGGGCGCCCGGCGTCGTGATGACTGCCTACGCGCTCCGCGTCAACGGCAAGCCCGACGCATCCCTGACGGTCCGCCACCGAGCGGGAGAGCCGCCGGTCACGGGCACGGTCCTGCCGTCCGGGGACATGGAGACGCAGGTCCTGTCCGGAGCGCTGCCTCTCTTCCTCGACCTGCCGGCGGGAGACGCGCTGGTGATCGGCTGGGGGAGCGGTGTCACCGTGGCGACGCTCTCTCGAGGCCTGAATCCCGCGGAGCGGCGGCGCGTCGTCGCGGTGGAGCTGGAGGCCGAGGTGATCCGGGCCTCACGGGTCTTCGCGGGCTTCGTGGCGCCGGACGCTCGCCGCGTGCTCACCCGCCTCGAGGACGGGCGGAACCTCTTGCTCCTCGACCCCCGCCGCTACGCTGCGATCGTGTCGGAGCCGTCCAACCCATGGGTGTCGGGGGCCTCGAACCTCTTCACCGAGGAGTTCTTCCGGCTGGTCCGCCGGCGCCTGGCGTCAGGGGGGGTCTTCGTGCAGTGGCTTCAGGCCTACGAGATCTCGGTGGACAGCGTCCGCTCCGTCCTGGCCGCGCTCGTCCGCGCTTTTCCCAGCGTGACCGTCCTGCGCATGGTCCACTCGCGCGGGGATCTCCTCCTCGTCTGCGGCGATCGGCCGGCGCGGTGGCGCGAGCCGGCGTCCGCGCTGCCCTCCGTGCTCGCCACGATCGGCGTCAGGACTGCCGAGGACGTCGCGAGCAGGGTCATCGTCTCCGGGCAGCGGGTACGGACCTTCTCACGCGGCGCGATCCCGAATCGCGACGACCACCCGTTCGTCGAGTTCCGCGCGCCGCTCGATCTCGTCCGCTTCGGCCGCTGGGGCTCCGACGTGATCGTCCGAGCCCTGGCGGGGCGGCTCGACCGGCCGCCCGAGGCAGCGGGGCTCGACCGGGCCCGCCTCGCTCGGGCGCTGGTCTCGGCGGGCCGGCCGCGCGCGGCGCTCGCCCTCGGCCCGGCGCAGCCGGTGGCTCGGGCTGCGCAGAGGATGCTCGAAGCCCGCGCCGCCGGGCTCTCGGAGCACGAGGCCTGGACGGAGCTGCCGGAGCGGTTGGCCGCCTGGCGTGCGGGCCCCGGCGAGGCCGGCCGAAGGATGGCGGTGGCCGACGCTTACCTGGCCCTGGGCTACCCGGAAAGGGCGGCGGCGCTCTACCTGGCCGTGCCCCCCGCGGGGATCGAGCCTTGACGTATCGAGAATGTCAGTGTTACTTCGACAGCCACAGCGACGACCTGGAAAGCCACCGGCGACCATGAGGCCCCGGAAAGAGCCTTGGAGCGCGAGTTGGGGCCCCTCGGCCCACCCGGCGATCCTGGGGACCGGCGGTGAGGATGGAGGGACATGCGGCTCAAGATCATAGGAGCGAACTTCATAGTAGTGCTTGTCTGCGGCCTGGCCGGCTACCTCCTGGTGCGCAGCAGCCTGAAGTCGTACTTCGAGCAGGAGGTCGAGGGCTCGCTGAGCCGAGACCAGTCTCTGTTCGAGGACTCCCGAATGCTCGCGGGTCGCCTGCTCGAGGACCTGGTCCGCCAGCGGGCCCGCGGCCAGTCGGCCGTCGCCGTCTTCACGGCGCCCGCCGGCTCCGACGACCGCCGGCGAGCCGCCTTCGTCGAGGCGCAGGCGATGTCGGCCGCGCTCGAGGACCGGGGGCAGATGGGCCGGCGACCCGAGCTCGTCGCGCTGACCGACGAACGAGGTCGGATCATCTCGCGCAACGTCGATCCCAACGCTCACTTCATGCGCGACCTCGGGACGGAGTTCCCGTCGATCCGCTTCGCGCTGCGCGGCGACCCGATCACCGACATCTGGCAGTTCGATGCGTTGCTCCTCGACATCGCCGCCGCTCCCATCGTCAGGGACAACGGGGTCATCGGCGCGCTGGTCGTGGGCTTCGACATCTCGAACGGGCAGGCCAGGGCCGAAAAGGCGCGGTTTGCGAAGGAGATTGGCTACTTCACCAAGGGCCGGCTCTACTCGACCTCGCTGGAAGGCGCGGGGCCGGGTGGCGGCGACAGCTCGCCCGCGCGCGAGATGGCCAAGGCAGTGACCCCCGCCCTGGCGACCGCGATCCAGCAGCGTTCGGCCTCGAACAGGTTCCCAGTGGCCATTGCCGGAAGCGACTACGTGGCCATCGCCGCGCCGCTGCCGGGCCAGCGCTACAACCACGATGCGGGCTACGTCATGCTCGCGTCCGTGACGCAGGCGCTCTCGCCGGTCGGAGCGACGACCAGCGTGCTCATCTGCACGATCCTCGCGCTCATCGGCGTTGCGGTGATGGGGCTCCTCCTCTCGAACCACTTCCTCAAGCCCATCGAGCAGATCGAGGACGGCGTCCTCCGGGTGATCAACGGCGACGTCAACCACCGGCTGGAGATAGAGAGCCCGGAGGTCGGCGGGCTCGCCTATCGCATCAACCAGCTCATCAACACCCTCACGGGCGTCGAGGAAGGCGACGAGGAGGGCGGAGCCGGGGGAGAGGAGGGTGCGCCCCCGAGACCGCAGACCGGCGCGGGCGCGGGAGGCGGCGCGGCCGCCAGACCCGCCGCAGGGGAGTGGACCGACAACCTCGCGGTGGGCGACGCGGCGCCCGCGGGCGGTCCGGCCGCCGATCCAGCGGCGCTTGCCGCGGAGGCTCCCGCGGCATACTACGCGAGGGTGTTCAAGGAGTACGTCGACGCCAAGAAGCAGCTCGGCGAGCGGGTGGAGCACATCACGCAGGACAAGTTCCTCGAGAAGCTCCGCTCGAACGAGCAGGCGCTGGCGAAGAAGTACGGCGTCGGCTCGGTGAGGTTCCAGGTCACCGTGAGCGGGGGCCAGGTGTCGCTCCGCCCCGTCCCATTGAGGTAACACGCCGCCGTGGGGCTCCTGGACTCCCTCTTGGGCGGACCCGACCGGACGTTCCGCAAGCACGCCGAGCGCGTGGCCAACAAGCGCGCCCAGGCCATCGATCGCTCCGCGTCGATCGAGTACCTCGCCTCGGAGCGCACGGCGGACGCCGTCGACGCGCTCCTCGCGAGATTCACGTACTCCACGGAGCCGACGATCACCGACCAGGAGGAGAAGAGCCGCGTCTTCGAGGCCATCGTGGACGCCGGCGAGGTCGCGCTCGAGCCCGTTCGGGACTTCCTGGCGCACGTGGAGTCCTTGACCTGGCCGATGAAGATCCTCGCGGAGCTCCTCCAGCCCGCGGACCTCGTCACCGAGCTCCTCGGGATCGTCGAGGAGCTCGAGACCGAGTACGAACGGGATCCGCAGAGGAAGATCCAGGCGATCTCGTTCCTCGAGGAGCTCTCGGATCCGCGGATCGCGCCGGCGATCTCACGCTTCCTCGAGGACGCGAACGAGACGGTCCGATTCCACGCCGCCGGGGTCCTGCTCGCCCAGAAGGACGAGGAGGAGGCCCGGACGAAGCTCCTGGAACGGCTCTCGCGCGAGGAGAGCGTCCGTGTCAGGCTCCGCATCGCGGAGGGCCTCGCGGATCTCGGCTGGGGCGTCCAGGGCTACCGCGCCGCGGTGGAGAAGGTCCTGCCCGAGGGATTCGCGATCCAGTCGAACGGCCAGATCAAGAAGCGCGGTTAGCTACTCGTCGATCGTCGGCGTCGTCGGCAGCGCGAAGATCACTCCCACGCTGAACATCTGATTGAAGGAGAGCTGGCGGTCCTGGTCGTCGATCTTGTGATCGGGGAACGCCTCGCCCTCGTCCGTGCAGCACTCGTCGGTCCCCGATCGGTTCCACGAGAAGGGCAGCGCGCGGTACTCCATCGTCATCCCGATGAAGTTGTTGAAGTACATGTTGATGCCGGCGCCGAACATCGGCGCGAACGTGGTGCGGGACGCGGTGGCGATCGAGGCCGGGTTGTCCTCGTTCGTAGGACGCTCCGTGTTGGCGCGCTCCTGCACGCCGACCGCCGCCGCGCCCACGAAGCCGAAGACGTCGACGTCGACGAACGCCTTCCCGACCAGCCCGACCTTGCCGCGCAGCGGGGCCAGGGTGAGCTGCGCGCCGCCCACCCACTGGATTCGCCCGAGCTGATCGGGAAACCTCGGCCGCCCGTAGAAGTCGCCGCTGTTGTCGCCGTAGGGGAAGTTCAGGTTCTGGTTGTAGTCCTGCGAGCCCTCGTTCGCGTAGGCCTTGTTCTGCACCTCGTCGGACAGCCCGTTCTCGACGGTGTAGACGCCGTAGCTGCCCCACAGGCCGATCGCGAGGAAGTCGAGGAGGTTGTACTCGACGCGTGCCCCGGCCAGAAGGTGACGGACGTACTCGTCGCCGAACGTGAACGTCGGCATGACGGTCAGGTGCAGACGACCGGCCCGGTGCAGCACGAGCCGCTTGATCGCCGGCGCGCCCGCCAAGGGACCTGTGAGCTGCACCTCCTGGGCGCCCGCCGCGGACGGCAGGGCGAGGAGCGCCAGGGCGAGGAGACCATTACGGGTCTGGGATCCCATCTTCGTCGGTCCTCCTTACTTGGGCAGCCGGTAGTCGAAGGTGAACGGGAAGAAGATCGTGAGTCCCGCGTTGAACATCACGTTGTTGACGAGGGTCGACCCGTCGGCGAGCCACGTGTCGGGGTCGCGAGGGTCGTCTCCATTGATCTCCAGCGACTCGAACTTCTCGAGGAAGATGTAGTCCCTGAGCTCGATGAAGATCGAGGCGAAGCGGCTCGAGTAGACGCGGAACCCGATGCCGGGGTTGACGACCGAGATCCTGAGCCCCCAGTCGAACGACCGGTTGTCCGGATCGACGACCGGCACGGGGCGGGTGCGGAACGCGCCGACGCCGCCGAGGACGTATGCGTCCCAGTGGACGATGAACTCGCGGAACAGGGCGAACTTCCCGTACAGGGGGACGTACGAGAAGTTCAGGCTCGCGGCGATCTGGTACTCGGTGATCGGGATCACCAGGCGGAAGGATCGGCCGACCTGGAAGTTCGTGTCGGTCGTGAGGTTGCCCGCCGGACCGTAGTCGAACCAGAGGATGTTGGCCCCGATCGCGAGGACCTCGGTCACGTAGTAGTTGAGCGCGAGCGCCAGCGCGGGGTGCGAGACGAACGGGTCGTTCATCGAGATCCCGAACGAAGGCGCGATCTCCACCCGTCCCTTGCGCAGCGCGTAGATCTGCTGGACTGCGACGACCTCTTCCCTGAGAGCCCGCCGCGGGGCACGCCGTTCCTCGGGTGCGGCCGTCTGCTGCTGCTGCGCCGCCAGCTCGCCGAGGACGTCTCCGCCAGGCGCGGGCTCGGCGGGTTGCCCTTCGGCAGGCTCGCCCTCGGCCGGCTGCCCCTCCGCTGGAGGCTGCTGGGCCTCGTCGGTCGAGAAGGTCATCTCTCCTTCGCCCGTTTGAGCCAGCGCGGGAAGGGGACCTACGGCACAGCCAAAGCCCAGAAGAAACAACCAGGTGCGTTGCCGGATCATCGTCACCTCGTTCGACCGGTTCGGGCTTGTCGTGATGCGCTATAACTATTCAGATTTACAGCGTTTTTCGCAGTAGTGCCGAAAGCCGGGGCAATATACCACACGCGGATTTCGCCGATCAACAGAATTCCCATGGTTCACGCGGCGATGGACTCCTCCTCCGCCTGGAAGAACAGAGCCTCGACGAACTCGCGCGCGTGGAACTCGCGGAGGTCCTCCACCCGCTCGCCGATCCCGATGAAGCGGACGGGAATGCGGTGCTCGTCGCAGATCCCGAGGATCACGCCTCCCTTGGCGGTCCCGTCCAGCTTGGTGAGGACGATCCCGCTGACGTCCAGCGCCTCCTTGAACATCTGCGCCTGCGCGATGGCGTTCTGGCCGTTCGTGGAGTCGAGGACGAGCAGGGTCTGGTGCGGCGCGCCCTCGAGGGCCTTGGCTGCCACGCGCTTGACCTTCTTGAGCTCGTCCATGAGGGGCTGCTTCGTGTGCAGCCGGCCAGCGGTGTCGGCGATCACGACGTCCGCCCCGTCCTGGGTCGCTGCCTTGACGGCATCGAAGATCACGGACGACGGGTCCGCTCCCTCCTTGCCCTTGACGACCGCGCAGCCGGTGCGCCGGCCCCAGATCTCGAGCTGCTGGACCGCGGCCGCCCGGAACGTGTCGCCCGCCGCCAGGACGACCTTCTTCCCCTCGGCGCTCAGCCTGCTCGCGAGCTTGCCGATCGTGGTGGTCTTCCCGACGCCGTTGACACCGACGACCATGATCACCTGCGGCTTGCCGGGCGGCTCGGCTCCGGCGGGAAGGTCGAGGATCCGCACCGTCTCTTCGCGAAGCGTGGACCAGACCACGCGGGGATCGCCGATGTCCGCCTTGCCGAGCTTCTCCTTCAGGCGATCGAGCAGCTTCTGCGTCGTCTTGACCCCGACGTCGGAGGTCAGCATCACCTCCTCGATCTGCGCGACGAGCGCCGGGTCCAGCTCCTTCTTGCCGCGGAAGAGCTTTCCCAGTCGTCCAATCAGCCCGCCACGGGTCGTCGTCAGGCCCTGCTTGAGCGCCGCCACCTCGGCCTCGCGAAGCGGAGCGAGAGCTGCCGGCGCCGCCTCCTTCAGCGGCGCGGGCGCGAGCGCCGCCTCCGCGGCCGGCTCGAGCTTCGCGGGGACTTTCGGCGCGACAGGCGGTGCCTCCGCCTTCGGTGGCGGGACCGCAGCGGGCTCCTTCGGGGCTCGAGGCTCGAGGCGCTCTGCGGGCCGCTCGGGCGGGCGCGGGCGCGCTTCGCCGATCCGCTCCACGGGCCTCGCTCCCCGCCGGATGAACAACCAGTAGCATGCGAACAGCGCTATCGCGCCGAGCACGATGAGGAGGAGCGTCGTGGTGGTCATGAGCGTCTCCGGTCTTTCCGGGATCGAGCCCCGGAGCGGGGCCCATTATCTGGACCGCTTCTTCCACCGTCAACGCGTTTGCCGCCCCCCCGTACAAGATCCTTGCCGGCGGCCGAAAACCGAGAAACCGTGGCGTCTCTCGATTCCCGCCCCGGCCAGCTGGTGCATCGGCGCCCCACCTGCCAGGGCGCGGTCAGGGAGCGGCGGCGAGCGCTCGTGCCCGCTCGAGCTGCTCCATCGTCGCGCCCCGATCCGCGTAGTAGACCTCCTCGAACAGGTCCGTCAGCGCGCCGAGCGGCGTGCCCCGCAGGTCGCCGCGGCTTCGCACGAAGCGCACCAGCTCTCGCGGAGTCCAGAAGCCCCACAGCGCCCGCTCGGGCAGGTGGCGCAGCGCGGCTTCGCGGTACAGCTCCATCACCCGGTGTCTCAGCGGGATGAGGTCCACGCGGACGTCGCGCAGCTCCCCGTGGTGAGGAATGGCGCCGCTGAACCGCTGCGGCTCGTAGCCCGGCGCCGTGACCCCGAGCCGCGCTTCGCCGGGCTCGAGCGGCCCGGACGAGAAGCGACCCGAATCGTCGCACCCGAGCGTCCGGGTGGTCCCACCCGCCTCGACCGAGACCGTCGCGTTCGGGACCGATCGCCGCTGGGTGGGATCCCAGACTCGTCCGGTCACCTCGACGTCGGGCGGGCGGCGTGACGATCGCGGCGAGGCGCTCGCCGAGCGGGACATGCGCAGGCCTCCTCTGGCGCGAACGCTCCAGGCGCGTGCGGTCTTCGTGGCCGCGGGGCGGCGCCTGGCGCCCGCGCCGCGCAGGGCGGCGCCGACGGCGATCGCCGTGATCAGGATGGGGACGAGCGCGAGCCCGAGCGGCAGCGGCGCCGGGGCGAGATGCTCGACCGACGCCGGCCCGACCGACGCGGCGCTGCGCCACGTCGCCTCGGGACGGTATCGAGCCGTCACGGGCAATGCGCCGCGGGGCAGGCCCTCGAACCCGATCGTCGCGACGAAGGCGCCCCGCTCGTCTGTCGCGGTCCGCACGATCCGATCCCCGACGCGAACCTCGATCGCACCTCCGCGAATCGGGCGCTCCCCGTCGGAGAGCGCACCGGCCACGATCAGCTCGCCGTCTGCCGGGACCGACGGGGGCAGGGGTCGCGCGAGCGCGATGGCGGAGCGCGCGACGAGGATGGTCGAGGACGTGCCGTGGCCGGCCGAGCGGAGCGCGTCGGGCGTCGACCGAGCTTCCACGACCACCGGTCCCGGCGGCCCGAGGACCCGAGGCGCCACGGTCAGCCGTGCGAGCCCCCAGGCGTCCGTCTCACCGCTTGCCAGCGTGCGGGCGTCGGAGCCGACCAGTGACACGTGCAGCCGCGAGGCGCCAGCGTCCGATCGGGCCCGGACCTCGACCTCGACGCTCGAACGAGACCGGTCGATCTGAGCGGGCACGACCACGTCCAGAGCGACGTCGCTCTTGCCGAAATGAAGCTCGCGGCGCTGCTCGGCGCCGTCGACGTCCTCGCCTCCGGCCCAGCTCGCGACCACGAGGTACTGGCCCAGGGGCACCTCGTCCGACCACTCGAACCGACCGTCGGGGCCGGTCACGACCGGCAGCACGCGGCGATCGCCGACCACGAGGTCCACGCGTGCGCCGGGGATCGGCGTGGCGTCGTCCCGAACCAGAAGGCCCCGCACGACCATTCGAGGGCCGTCGTGTCCCATCGCCAGCTCGATGCTCGAGGCCGCCCTGATGAAGACGGGATAGGCTCGGGCGCCCGCCGGTGGGAGGAGCGCGAGGAGCGCCAGGGAAGCGGCGGCTCTCACCGTCACCGCGGCAGGACGGCGAGCACCTCGTCGAGGGACGGGATGCCCGCGCGGCCGCCCAGAGTCCTGCACTTCAGCCCGGCGGCCGCCGAGGCGAACCGCATCAGCCGTTCGATCGGCCACCCCCGTCTGACCCCGTAGAGGAACGCGCCGTGGTACACGTCGCCGGCCCCGGTCGTGTCGATCACGTCCACCTCGTACGCGGCCTCGCGGACGATCCGGTCGCCGTCGGTGCCGATCGATCCCTCCTGGCCGAGCGTGATCACGCACATCTCGGGACCCATGCTCCTCAGCTCGGCGAGCGTGCTCTCGAGCTCGGCCGCCGGCGCCACCTCCGTCGCGAACCGCTCCGACGCGATGAGGATGTGACTGAGCGAGACGAGATCGCCCATGCCTTCGCGCAGCGTCCCGGCGTCGAGCACGACCTTGATGCCGCGGGCGCGCGCCTCCTCGGCCAGCCTGACCTGCGCCGCGGGATGGTGGCCGTCGATGATCAGACAGCACGCGCCGTCCAGGATCGCCGGCCGGATCTCGTCGGCCCCGAGGGGCGGGACCGATCCACGGGTCCAGAAGATCGTCCTCTTGCCGGACTTGCTCTCCACAGCGATGAAGGAGAAGGGAGAGACGAAGCCAGGAGCGATCACGACATGCGAGGTGTCGACGCCGAGCCCCTGCAGTCCCTCGAGGATGAAGTCGCCGAAGTGGTCGTCCGAGATCTTCGACGCGATTCGCGTGGGAACGCCGAAGCACGCGAGCGTGACTATCGCCGTCGCCGCCGGTCCGCCGCCCTGCTGGCTGAACTCCGCGATCTCCTCCTTCGCGTCGAGCTCCGGGTAGCGGGGCACGATCCCGAGGTAGTCGACCGCACAGTGCCCGACACCCACGACGACACCTGTCATGCCGCTCACAGAGGGCCACTATATGGGTCCGCACGCGACACTGTAAAGGGCATGGCCGCATGGTTCGGGGTTGCTGCGAGCGCCGGCCTCACGCGATAATCGATGCCGCCCTGCGCACCCCTCGCGCTGCGCCAGCTCACGACCTTGCACCGAACACGCACGGCTGACGTCGAAGCAGGCTGCCGGATGAAGCCCTTCGTGCGGTCCGCCTTCGCGATCGTCGCGCTCGTCGCGCTCCTCGCGAGCGCCATCTGTCTCGCGGACGGCAGGACCGACTACCTCACGCGCATGCTCAGGGAGAGCTCCCAGTTCCGCGTGCGCGTCCAGGCGGCCCTGACGCTCGGCGAGATCGGCGACCACGCGACGGTCCCCGTGCTCGTCGGGGCGCTCGAGGACGAGGAGCCGGCCGTTCGGATCGCGGCTCTCGCGGCGCTCGCGCGGATCGGGGACCCGTCGGCGCTCGAGCCGGTTCGCGCCCGCACCCGCGACCGATCCGCCGATGTGAAGAGCCAGGCCCGCACGACGCTCCGGACGCTCCAGGCAATCGCACAGCGGGCGGGCACGCCCTCGCCGGCCCCTCCCGTCCCGGCGGAGCAGGCCCGCTTCTACATCGGGCTCGGAGGCATGGGAAACCGAGCGGGCGTTCGGGGCGACGAGGCCAAGCGCCTTCTGAGGCAGTACCTGCAGGCCGAGGTCGGCGCCACGGCGGCGGTGGTCGTCACGCCCGACGACGAGTCTCCCGCGGTCACGAGCAAGGTCCTCAAGCAGCGGAGGCTCACGGGGTACTGGATCGATGGATCGATCACGAAGCTCGCGCGAGAGAACGGTGTCGTGCGTGCCGACATCTCGCTGATGGTGATGACCAACCCGGGGCGCGATCTGCGCATGATGCTCTCGGGCAGCGCCTCGGTCTCGTCCTCGGGCCAGACCACGCCCGCGGTGGAGACGGAGCTGCAGAACCAGGCCCTCAAGGGCGCCGCGACGGGCGTCGTCCGCCGCCTCCTCACGCAGCTATCGACCACCGTGGGCTCGGAGGCTCCGTGAGGGGGCCGCTTCCAGGCGCCGGGTTGGACTGGGATGGCGGGGCTGGGATAAGATTCGCGCGCAGGAGGTACTGATGGAGCCCACGGCACAGATGGCGGCCTCACCTTCCCATGCCGGCGCGCCCCCCAAGCGCAAGCTCCGGAACTTCCTTCTGGATCGCCCCTTTCAGCTCAAGTACACCGGGATGGTCGTCACCGTGACGGCGGTGCTCTGCGCCGTTCTGGGGACGCTCGAGTACCGCGCGTCGACGGAAACGTCGGAGGTCATCCTGGGCCAGAGCCTGGCGGATCCGATGTACTCCGAGCCTTCGCTGCGCCGGGCTCTCGAGGCCGAGTTCAGGGCCAAGGACCGCGAGGTGGTCACGAGGCTGGTCGTCATCCTCGGAAGCCTGATCGTTCTGCTCGGTCTGACGGGGATCGTCATCACCCACAAGGTCATCGGGCCTGTCTACAAGATGAAGAACCTGTTCCGCGAGGTCATCGCCGGGCGGCTCAGGCTCGCGGGCAAGCTGCGCAAGGGCGACGAGCTGCAGGGCTTCTTCGAGGTCTACGCTCAGATGATAGAAGCCTTGCGACAGAGGCAGGCCGCCGAGGTGGCCGAGCTCGAAGCCGCGATCAAGGAAGCCGAAGCGGCCGGCGCGAGCAAGGCCGCCCTCGAGAAGCTCGACCAGCTCCGTCTCGAGATGCAGCGCGCTCTCGACTGATCACTCGAAAGCGCCGACGAGCAGCTCGACTCGATCGCCGACGACGGTCGCGACGTCGAAGAACGCCTGAGCGAATGGTCGGGCCTTCTTCGCCAGGTAGACCTCGGCCGTACGTCTGATTCGCGCCTGCTTGCGGGCGTCGATCGACTCCGCGGCCGTGACGAAGGTCTCGGTCGAGCGGGCGCGCACCTCGACGAAGTGGATCTCGCCCGGGCGCGAGGCGATGAGATCGATCTCACCCCACCGCGAGCGGAAGTTCCGGGCGACGACGCGAAAGCCGAGCCGCTCGAGGTGCGCGCCGACACGGCGCTCCGCTTCGGCCCCGACGGCGCCGCTGGTCGGAACGCTAGCCTCCCTCTTCGGCGGCGGCGCAGGTGTCGTTGCGAACGCAGTAGCTGCCGCGCAAGCCGGGCGGACCGATGGTGAACGCCGGGCAGCACTCGAAGCCGTCGGGACACTCCTCGCACCGGATGGTGTCCTTGTCCTGGCCGTCGCACTTGCACGTGCAGTAGACGCGGTCCTCGACCTCCTCGGGCGACACGTACAGGTCGCACTTCCTGATCTTGCAGCCGGAGCAGGTCTCGTCGCCTTCCGGGCAAGGGACCACGCACGTGGTGTCGGCGTTCGCCTCCGTGCAAGACGCCCGGACGCTCGGATCACCCTGCAGCTTGTTGACGAGGCAGACCCTCGTGCGGCACTGCAGCGAACGAGTCTCCAGGTAGACCTCGGTGTTCTTGAACCCGTCAGCCGGGATCTGCTCCGGCTCGCACGGATCTCCCACCCCCGGGGCCTCGCAACCCGCGGATCCGAGGCAGGCGAGGCACGTGAGCAGCGAAAGGAACGTGTTCGAGATACCGGCGCCGATCAGGCGCCCTTCCTTGCACGTGCCCAAGCCGGCGACCGCGGTGCCGGTGGGCTCGAGCGCGATCCGGCTTGGGAAGGTCGTTCGATGGTTCACCACTCTCGTCGGGCCTCCGTGGGAAGTGGGGAATGGTGCATCGAGTCCCCAATGCTGGTGCCTCGTTGCACCCTGGCGCGTGAAGCGTGCGGGACCTTACTTCACTCGATTCGCGAACGTCAAGTGGGCGAAACGAGCCCGATCGGAGCGCTTGGGAGAAGCGACGTGACGTTCGGTCGTCGATTTGCACCCGGTCGTGCCCCAGGCTCGCGCCCATTGCAACGGTCAGGCCGCAAAGTTCGCGGCATTGGCCAAAATCCCTTGTAAGGGCGATGGATTAAGGGTCTTTTTCTCTTGACATTGGCTCGGGTGGTTTCTAAGATGCGACCCCGCTATCGGTATAAGTTGCGGAAAGTGTTTGCGTTTTGAGCCATTCGCGCGCAGGTCGCGAGAAGCTGGCGAGAGCGCCTCGCCCAACGTACGGGGGCCCTAGCGGGCATCCCCCGAAAGCCCCCTGCCAGGAGAACCTCATGACCCGGAAGCTCGTGTGGTGCTCGCTGTACCTCGTTGCGCTCGTCGGCTTCACCGGCAACGCGCGCGCGCAGGACATGACCTTCACGACGGAGGAGACGTCCACTGGGCAGGCGCCGCCGCCGGCCGAGGGCCCGCCGTCGGAAGCGCTCGCGAACGCGCTCCGGTTGTATCAGTCGGAGCGATACGCCGAGGCCGCGGTGCAGTTCCAGCGCGTCGTCGAGGGCGAGACGGGCGACGCGCCCGCGAACGTTCAGAAGGCCCAGTTCTTCCTGGGCAAGTGCCTCTACCACCTGCGCTACTACCAGTCGGCGCTCGCGGTGTTCGACGAGATCGTCCAGCAGGGTCAGGCGCACACGTACTTCCCGGCGACCCTGCAGTGGCTCGCCCAGCTCGCGCGCGAGCTCCCGGAGCCCGCCGGCATCATCGAGCGCGTCGGCCGGTACGGCGCGGGCGAGCTGAACCAGTTCAACACGCCCGAGACCAAGGATCTGTACAACCAGCTCCTGTACCTGCTCGGCCGCTTCAAGTACGGCGCGGGCGAGTTCGCCGAGGCGATCCGCCTGTTCGATCAGGTGGACCGGCACAGCGTCTACTTCGTCCAGGCGAAGTTCTTCGCGGGCATCACCCACGTCCGCGAGCGCCGTGCTCAGCCGGCGGCGCGGGCCTTCCGCGACATCATCGAGGCCGTCGACGAAGGCGTCGAGGGGATCGAGGACGAGCAGCGGATGATCGACCTCGGCTGGCTCTCGCTGGCGCGGATCTACTACTCGACGCGCCACTTCGCGAGCGCCGTCGAGGCGTGGAACCGCGTCGAGGTCAACAGCGAGTACTGGCTCGACGGGCTCTTCGAGGAGTCCTGGGCATACTTCATGACCGACAACTTCGATCGCGCTCTGGGCAACATCCACACGCTCAACTCGCCGTACTTCCCGCAGGCCTACTACCCCGAGTCGATCGTGCTCAAGTCGGTCATCTACTTCGCGCACTGCCAGTACGACAACGCTCAGACGACGGTCGACGAGTTCAACTCGAAGTACGAGCCGCTCAAGCGCGAGATCGAGGGGTACCTGCAGCAGTACCAGGACAACAACGCGTTCTTCGAGTTCTTGAAGAAGGTGCGCGCGGGAGAGGCGAACCTGCCGCCCCGTGTCCGGCCCATCATCGAGAACGCGCTCGGCGACCGAACGCTGCTCAGGAACATCGAGTACGTCCGCGTCCTCGACGACGAGGAGCGGCGACTGAACGGTGCGCCCGGCGAGTTCCGGAGCTCGAGCCTCGGCGCGCGGATCCTCCAGGACATCAGCGTGGCGCGCTCGCTCGCCGTCGATGCGGCCGGCGATCTCGCGCGCGGCCGCTACCAGCGCCTGCTCGAGGAGCTGCAGGACCTCATGAACCAGGCGACGTCGATCCAGATCGAGATCCTGAACGCCCAGCGCGGCCAGCTCACCCAGGAGATGCAGCAGGGGCAGGTGAGCGCCGGACCGTCCCGTGTCGAGAACCGGATCACGGCCGACGAGGAGCACGTCCTGTGGCCGTTCAACGGCGAGTACTGGCGCGACGAGCTGGGGTACTACCGTCAGGCGATCACCTCGCAGTGCGGGAGGTAGGGGAATGCGCAGGATCGTTTCCGTACTGCCGTTGTGCGCGGCTCTGATCACGACCGTGGCGGCGGCCCCGGAGGCACGGGCCGACGGCATGTGCATCCCGGCCGATACGGCCTCGCGGGTCAACGCGTGCCCGTCCAAGGGAGCGAAGGTCAAGAAGGGCTCCAGCGTTGCGTCCCACCGCCAGATTTTCAAGCGGACCTTGCCGAAGGCCGGCAAGATGACCAAGGAGGCCGGCTACCAGCTCACGCCGCAGCAGCGGACGTTCCGCGAGGCGCGGCGCGGCCGCATCTTGAACCTCGTCCAGCGCGAGATCCAGCTCGTCGATCGGCTCGCCGGAAACACGCGCGACGACGACCCGCGGAAGGCGGACATCCTGTACCGCAAGGCCGAGCTCCTGATCGAGATGCAGGCGTACTGGAACACGCGGGCGCGCGAGCTCGACGATCCGATCTACCAGGCCACGCGCCGGCGAAACACCAGACGGGTCCAGCAGCTCCAGCAGGAGCAGCGTCAGGCCGAGCAGCAGCGCGACGCACGACGCATGGACGCGGTCCGCGCGTACGCGCAGATCGCGCAGAGCTTCCCGCAGTACCAGCGCATGGACGAGGTCCTCTTCTACCTCGGCTTCGCGCTCGAGGAGATGAACCAGTACGACCGGGCGCGGCAGGTCTACCAGCGCCTGATAAAGGGGTACCAGACCAGCCGCTACATCCCGAACGCCTACCTCTCCTTCGCGGAGTTCTACTTCCAGCAAGGCGACATGGAGGCGGCGCTCCGCTTCTATCAGAAGGTGGCGGAGTACCCGAGCTCGCAGGTCTTCGGGTACGCGATCTACAAGCAGGCCTGGTGCTACATCAACCTGCAGGACTTCCGCGCGGCGCTCGAGCAGTTCGTCAAGACGATCGAGCACGCGCAGCAGCACCCCGAGGCCCGCGATGCCCAGCAGCTCGCCCGCCAGGCGCGGATGGAGATGGTCCTGAGCTACGCCCAGATTGGCTCGCCGGACCGGGCCCTGGAGTTCTTCCGGAGATACGCCGGTAGCGAGGACCAGGCGTACGAGATGTTCGAGCGGCTGGGCGAGATCTTCTTCGACACCGGCCACTGGCCCGAGGCAATCGCCGTCTATCACGCCATGATGCAGGAGAGGCCGCAGAGCACCAAGCTCTGTGGCTGGCAGGGCCGCGTGACCAACGCGGTGATCTCGTCTCGGCCCAAGCCGGATCAGGTCACCGAGGTCCGGCGCATGCTGGCCCTCTACGAGCTGATCCGGGGCCAGAGCCGTGCGGTCGAGCTCCAGAACGACTGCCGCGCGCAGTCCGCGTCGGTGCTCATCGACCTGGCGACCCACTGGCACCGCGAGGCGGTCGGGACCGAGAGCCAGCCCGGGACGAACGACCGCAACACGATGAACCTCGCGCTCGGCCTGTACAAGATGATCCTGGAGAAGTTCCCGGATCTGGACCAGGTGGAGTTCGAGGGCATCGACCGGTCGTCGTGGCCGACCAGCTACAAGGTCAGCTACTGGACGGCCGAGCTGATGTGGAAGATGGA
Organism: Deltaproteobacteria bacterium; assembly: GCA_016190375.1. GTDB lineage: Bacteria > Myxococcota_A > Polyangia > JACPQR01 > JACPQR01 > JACPQR01. The sequence goes on along the minus strand of JACPQR010000109.1, from coordinate 20,565 downwards.
GCAGTGGAACGAGTGCGGGCCCGCGTTCGATCGCGTGGTCGAGCTCGACCCGAACGGCGAGTACGTCTCCGACGCCGCCTACGCCGCGGTGCTCTGTTACAACAACCTCTACCAGCAGCAGTTCCAGGCGACCCAGACCCAGACGACGAAGCGCCGGCCGTCCAAGGCGCAGGCGAAGAAGCGGGGCAAGGCCGCCGGACCCGAAGAGCGTGACGCGACCGAGTTCCGCAAGCGTGACTTCACGGAGCTCGAGAACGGGATGCTCAACGCGTACACCCGCTACGTCTGCTTCGTGAGCGGGGAGGCCGAGGACCTCATCACGATCAAGTACCGGCGGGCCCGCATCTTCTACGAGGCCAACCGCTTCGAGGAGGCGGCGACGATCTTCCGCGACATCGCCTTCAACCACCAGCGATCGGAGCTCGCCGAGTACGCGGCGAACCTCTACCTCGATTCGCTGAACGTCCTGGGTGAGCACTCGGAGCCGGCGCGGCCGGCCTGCTACGACAAGATGGCCGAGGAGGTGCCGCCGATGCGGGAGCTGTACTGCCAGGGCGACGGCGCGACGGCTCACGCCGAGCTCTGCACCGTGCTGCAGGATCTGCAGTGCGGCATCCTGCGGAAGAAGGCGGAGGCGCACCAGGCCAACCGGCAGTTCCGGGACGCGGCGCGGACGTACGTCCGGATCGCGCGTGAGTTCCGGGAGTGCGGCAGGCTCGACGAGGTCCTGTACAACGCGGCCATCAACTACGAGGCGGCGCGGCTCGTGGGCCGGGCGATCAAGGCTCGAGAGGTGCTGATCGAGCGGTTCCCCGACAGCGAGTTCTCGAAACGCGCCCTCTACCTCGTGGGCGCGAACTACCACGCGCTCGCCATCTACCGGAAAGCGGCCGACTACTACGAGCAGTTCGCGAGCCGCTACCCCGGCGAGACGGGCGACAGGTGTACGGAGGACGAGCGTCACGCGGGGACCTGCACGAACGCGCCCCTGGCGCTGCAAAACGCGACCTTCTTCCGGCTGGGCCTCGGAGAGCCGGAGAAGGCGATCGAGGACGCGCGCAACTACGAGAAGCTGTACAAGACCAGACGGCCGCGCGAGGTTGCGCAGGTCGTCTACTCGATCGGCGCGATCTACGAGGCGTCGTCGAACTGGCGCGACGTCGTCAGCCACTACACCCACTGGCTGCGCAGCTACTCCCGCAACGCCGACGTGGGCGCCCAGATCCAGGCCAACACGTCGATCGGCAACGCCCTGTGGAAGATGAACGATCGCTCCAAGGCGGAGAAGGCGTTCCGCGCCTCCGCAAAGCTCTGGTCCGGAGGGGCGGAGTCCAGGATCACCGGAGAGAGCGACGACGACACGACGACCCGCAGGCTCGCCGCGAAGACCGCCGCCGCGCAGTCGCTCTTCTACATCGCGGAGCTCTCCTACAAGGAGTTCCTCGACGTCGGATGGCCGACGTACCGCGGCGGAAGGAGCCAGGAACGGTTCCAGCGGTGGGTCACCGAGGAGTTCAAGGGCTGGAAGGACGAGAAGGAGGCCAAGCTCAACGCGGCCAAGGCCCTGTACGATCAGGTCGTCGAGCTGCACATCCCGAACTGGGAGATCGCGGCCGCGGCGCGGGTCGGCGACATGTACAAGCGGTTCTTCACGGCGTTCCGCGAGGCGCCGGTGCCGGCCGAAATCAGGGCGGACGAGGAGCTCCTCGGCATCTACCAGCAGAGCCTGGACGAGGCCTCCGAGCCCTGGAAGCAGGCGGCGATAGGCGGCTTCGAGTACTGCTTGACCCGCGCCACCGCGGTCAGGTGGTTCAACGAGTGGTCGACCCTGTGCGAGACCGAGCTGAACCGCCTCGATCCGGGACGCTTCCCCATCGCGGCGGAGATCCGGGCGCAGCCCACGCACTCGCGCACCGACATGGTCAACCCGCGACCCGTGCTGAGCCTCGAGACGACGACCGAAGCGGACGTTCCGTAGGAGGGAAACATGGAAGCCATCACCAGACCTTCCGTTCTGATCGCGCTTCTTCTCTCCGCCGGGTGCGGAGGTGGCAGCGAGAACGTCCGGGTGAACACGGGTGGCGCCGGGCCGAGGACGACCGGCGGAACGCACGTCTCTGCCGCCGCGAGCGAGGCGTTCTCCGACGCCGTCCAGGCATGGAGGCAGTCGGCGAGCGCCGGCTGGAACCAGGAACGCTGCGAGAGCGTGGCCGAGAAGTTCAAGACCGCGGCGGAGGAGAACCAGGGGGGCCGCTTCGTCGAGGCCTGGTTCAACGCGGGGCTCGCCTACGCCCAGTGCAACCAGACGCAGGGTCAGGCCGTCGCGATGTTCAACAAGGCCCTCGAGGTCAACCAGAACTATGCGCCCGCGCGGGTGCAGCTCGGCCTCATCGCGAACCGCGAGGGGCGCTCGGGCGAGGCCTTCAGCTCGTTCCAGCGGGCGATCCAGGGTGACGCGCAGAGCGTGGAGGCCTACGTGAACCTGGCGATCCTCCAGAGGCAGCGCGCTCAGGGCTCCGACCTGCAGGAGGCCCAGCAGAACCTGCGGCGCGCGCTCGCGGTCGACGCGCAGTACGTCCCCGCGTTCAACCAGCTCGCGCTCCTCTACCTCGACGACGCCGAGCGGAACCCTCAGATGCTCAAGCTCGCGAACGTCGTGTGCAAGCAGGCCACGACGATCGACCCCAATTACGCCCCCGTCTACAACACCTGGGGGTTGATCCGGGTCAGGGAGGGAAACATCGTCGGCGCGCTCGCGAACTTCGAGCGGGCATTCACGCTGAACGACAGGTTCTTCGAGGCCTACATGAACTTCGGATCGATCACGCTCTCGTTCCGCGGCTACGAGGACGCGAAGAAGGCGTTCTCGAAGGCGAAGGGCTTGAGCCCCAGGAGCTACGACGCCCGCATCGGTCTCGGAGTCGCCCTCCGCGGTCTCGACCAGATCGAGCAGGCCGAGGCCGAGTACAACGGCGCCAGGGAGATGGACTCCGGTCGGCCGGACTCCTACTTCAACCTCGGCCTCTTGTACCAGGACTACAAGAGCGGCTCGATCCCGGATTTTCAGCGGGCGAAGAGCTACTTTGGCGACTTCGTCTCGCACGCGAGCGGGAGGCAGGCTTACGGGTCGATGGTCGAGCAGGCCCAGCAGAGGATGCGGAACATCGAGGAGACCATCCAGGCGCTGCGCGAGGCCGCGGCGATCGAACAGCAGGCAGCGCAACAAGGAGGTGGAGGCGGCGGTGGCGCTCAGCCTCCGCCGCCGGCGGTGCCCGCGGGCGGGCGCGGCCAGCCGCCGCCGCCGGCCGTGCCGGCGACTGGACGAGGGAGATGAGGGTCGACGTTCGCCCCATGGTGCATGCAAGCCCTGATCGTTGGAACAGGGGCAAAGGACGGTTGTCTAACGCGCCGGAACCTCGACGAAGGTCCAGAGTTGGACAGGTTGACGGGTTTTGGGCGGGCGAATAGAGTTTCGGGTTCGGGGCCCTTGCGCTCGGAGGACAGCATGAAGAGACTCGTCATCGCCTTGGGGTTCGTCGGTGCGACGCTCCTGGTCAGCGCCAGCGCCTTGGCGCAGCAGCAGCCCGCGCAAGGAGGCGGAGGCGGGGGAGTGGCGCAGACCACGACCTACGACTTCGAGGACGACATCGTGCAGGGCGATCTCGTCCGTCCCGACGGCGAGATGGCGCTTGCCCGTCGGCGTGGGAGGCAGTCGAGCTTGATCCGGGTGCGGGAGCACTTCGTGCCCGAGATGTTGAAATCGGTCGAGAACTTGTAGCGATTGCCGGCGGGGCGAAGCCGTCTCCCGTCGGGACGAGTGGTTGACACCAAGGCCATCGGAGGCCCCTCGAGGGGTACGAAATGGACAAGCGTGGAAACGTGAAGATCCCTCTGACATTCCAGATCTACCAGGGGGGTGAGCTCGTCCGGACCGAGCAGCTCGTCCAGGACATCATCAAGGTCGGCAAGCTGGCGTCGAGCCACCTGCGGATCGATGACGAGAACGTCTCGCGGATGCACGCCGTGATCGAGGTCACGGGGCCCGACGAGATCTACATCATCGACCTCGGCAGCACGCACGGTACGATCGTGAACGGCCAGAAGGTCAACAAGTGCCGGCTGCAGAACGGCGACGAGGTCGTTCTCGGAGACACGCGCGTGGTCGTGGAGATCGGCGAGGCGATGGCCGCCGAGGACGCGACGGCGGTCTCTGCGCCGGCCGAGCCGGCCGCCGCAGACACGCTGCAGGGAGTCGCTGCCTCCTCGAGCCCTCCGCCGTCGGTGCAACGTGCGTCTTCGGCGCCTCCGGCCCCGCGCGCACCGGCGCCGCCTGCTGCGCCGGCCGCCTTCGTGCCGCCCACGACGCCGATGCCCGCTGCGCCTCCGGCATACGCGCCGCCGGCGCCGCCTCCGGCGCCCGCTTCGGTGCCAATGGCTCCTCCCGCGACCTTCACGCCGGCGCCGTTTGCTCCTCCGGCCGCGCCCATCGCGAGCGCGCCGCTTGGTGGGGCGCCGTTCGGCGGCGCGGTTCCGTTCGGCGGCGCTGCGCCCTTCGGCGGCGCTGCGCCGTTCGGGGGCGCCTTCGGCGGGGCGGTGCCTCAGGAGGCCGTTGCGTCACCGTACCCGGCTCAGTCGATCCAGCTCGACGACGTGGAGATGCAGGACGGCTCGGAGGCGATCGAGGTCGTGACGATGTGGGACCTGAACGTCCTCAACGTCGCGCACGTGCAGACGGGCAAGGGGTTCTCGATCGGCGAAGCGACGGACGTCGACTTCTACGTTCCGATGGAGATCATCCGGTCCGAGCGCGTCTCGCTCGTCACGCCCGAGGGTGCGCTCGTCTTGCTCCCGGGAACGACCGGCGACATCACGGTCGGCGGCCAGACGACGAGCCTCGGCGACGTCATCGCGTCGGGTCAGGCGCGAACCTCTGGAGAGGCTCAGGGCGCCTACCAGCTCCAGGTTCCGCGCGGCGGTCGAGCGAGGGTCCAGGTCGGGAGCCTGACGTTCCTGGTCAACTCCGTGTCGCCCGGAAAGAAGACCGGAGCTGGGCTCGGGAGCCTCGATCCACGGCAGATCGTTTACATCGGGGGCTCCGCGGCGTTCCACCTGGCGTTCTTGCTCCTCGTGTGGTTCATGCCGCCGGACGCCCACAGCCTGTCGCTCGACCTGCTCGGGAGCGACTCGCGCTACGTCCGCTACATGATCGAGCCCCCCGAGACCCAGACCGAAGAGGTCCCGGACTGGCTGTCGAACTCCAACAAGGACGACGACGAGGGCGGCAAGGGCAAGCGGCACAAGGGCGAAGAAGGCCAGATGGGAGACCAGAAGGCCAAGAAGACAAACAACCGCTACGGGATCAAGGGACCCGAGGACAACCCCGATCCGCACATGGCCCGCGAAGCCGCGAAGGAGCAGGCCAAGAGCGCCGGCATCCTCGGGATTCTCAGGGCGTCTTCCGGCTCGTGGAACGCGCCGACCTCTCCGTACGGGCGCGACACGGCTCTGGGCAACGACGCGGAGAACGCGCTCGGGGCGCTGATGGGTGATCAGGTCGGCGAGAACTTCGGATACGGCGGCCTCGGGCTCCGCGGCACCGGGCGCGGCGGCGGCGGCACCGGCGAGGGAACGATCGGTCTCGGCAACCTCAACACGATCGGCCACGGCGGCGGCGGCGGCACCGGGTCCGGGTACGGGCGAGGCGCTGGCGGCCTGAGGGGCCGCAGCGCCCACGTGCCGACGATCCGGCCCGGGACGGCGAGCGTTCGAGGGGCGCTCTCGAAGGAGGTCATCCGGCGGGTCGTGCGCTCGCACATGAACGAGATCAAGTTCTGCTACGAGCAGCAGCTCGCTACGCGGCCCGACTTGCAGGGCCGCGTGAGCATCAACTTCGTGATCTCGCCGTCGGGCGCGGTCCAGACAGCCGTGGTGGCGGGCTCGACGCTGGGCAACGCGACGGCCGAGGGCTGCATGTCGCGTGCCGTCAAGCGCTGGGCGTTCCCGGCGCCGGAGGGGGGAGGCATAGTCGTGGTCACCTATCCCTTCATGCTCCAGTCGGCCAACGAGGGAGTCGAAGAACAGTGACGTAGGGACCACTCGGAGATCCGCGAGGGCGGTGGGCCGTCATGCCCGCCGCCCTCGTCGTTTGTGGCCTGTCCAGTGCGGCAGAATCCGACGGCTTTTCCCGTAGCAGCAGCACGCGTCGGACGAGCTATTTCTGTTTACCTTCCGCGGCGGTGTCTTTAGAATCCGTGAGCGATTCGTGACCCTGCAAGTGGCCGATCGGTCGGTGCCGCGGCCCTCTGCCGGACAATGGGGAGACAAACCGAAATGAAGCGTTCGACGCTCCGCTCCCTCAACAGGGGCCTCCTGCTCCTCCTCGTCTTGTGCGCCTCCTCGGTCCTCATGGCCGGCAACTGCAGCCAGGACCGGGTGAAGTCCATGGAGGCAAACAACACCGGCGTCGAGCAGTTCAAGCGCAAGCTCTATCCGCAGGCCATCCGCGAGCTGCAGAGGGCGATCGCCATCGACTCGACGAACGAGGAGGCCTTCCACAACCTCGCGCTGGTCTACATGGAGACCGAGAACTGGCGCCTCGCCGCCCAGAACCTGTCGCGGGCCATCGCGCTTTCCGCGACCAAGGCGCGGTATCACTACGAGCTCGGGACGGTCCAGCAGGAGCTCGGCGAGCTCGACGAGGCCAAGCAGTCGTTCCAGAAGGCGATCGAGCTCGAGCCGGCCCTCTTCAAGGGCTACTACCGGCTCGGCCAGGTGCTCGAGGAGCTCGACGAGTCGCAGTCCTCGCTGACGGCGTACACGACCGCCGTCGAGAAGAACCCGAGGTTCTTGCCCGCCTACAGCCGGCTCGGCTCGTTGTACGCCGACCTGGCGTTCCTCGACCAGGCCGTGCAGGTCTTCCAGAGCGCGCTGCAGGTGGCGCCGGAAGGGACCGAGGAGCGTGCCGACATCCACCAGCGGCTCGGCACGGTGTTCCAGGAGCAGCACAAGTACGACGAGGCGATCGGGGAGTTCCGTCACGCGCTCGACATCGTCCCCTCGATGACCGATGCGCTGTTCAGCCTCGGGTGGACGTACGCGCTCCAGAACAACAAGGAGAACGCGAAGCTCTACCTCAAGAAGTTCGTCGACACCGCCGGATCGCGGGCGCGCGCCGACTACGTGAAGGCCGCGAACGACCGTCTCCTCGAGATGGAGGAGACCGTCCAGTAAGCGCCACATCCGCCCCCGCCGTCGAAATGCCAGAACGACTCGAGAGAGTGTGATGACGACCAGTGAGACGCTGACCCGCTTCGAGGCAAATCGCACCTGGGAAGGCCTCATCGTCGAGATCGAGCGCGCGCTCGAGGCGCGCGAGACGAACGAGGAGAAGGCCTCGCTGCACATGCGCCTGGGGGAGGTCTTCGAGGAGAAGTTCCTGCAGAAGGTCAAGGCGCTGCAGCAATACCAGAAGGCGTTCAAGCTGAATCCGACGGCCACGAAGGCCCTCGAGAAGGCGCGCGCGATCTATCGCGAGATGGGCAAGCTCCCCATGGTCGCGCAGCTCATCGACATCGAGCTCAAGACGGTGGAGTCGTCCGACCGTGCCGTCCGGCTCCTCGTAGCCCTCGGCGACGTCCTCGCCGACCTCGGCGAGGTCGAGAAGGCCCGCGCGTGCCTCGCGCGCGCGCTCGAGATCGTTCCGGGCGATGCGTCGGCGACCGCCGCGGCGGCGGACCTCGACGCGAGTGGCGGCTGGGAGGCGCGAGTGCGCGCGCTGGTCTCGAGCGCCACCGAGATCGAGAAGGCCGATCCCAAGCGGGCGTCGCAGCTCCTGGTCCGGTCCGCCCGCATCGCGCGCCGGAACGGCGGGACCGAGACCGAGTCGCTCCTCAGACGGGCCGCGATGGTCGATCCGCTGAACGAGGAGTCGGCGCACCTTTTCGAGGAGTACCTGTCGGAGCAGAACCGGCTGGGCGAGCTCCTGGCGCTGCAGCTCGAGATGGTGGGAAGCGTCTCGGACGATCGGCTCAGGGCCGAGGTGTGCATGCGGCTCGGCTCGCGGTGGGTGGTGCGCTACGGGAGCCCGGATCAGGGCGCGCAGTTCCTCGAGCGAGCCCTCGAGCTCCGGCCGGATCTCGACGGCGCGTTCAACTACCTCCGGGAGCTGTACGGCTCTCGCGGCGAGTGGGCGCGCCTCGTCCAGCTCGCGGAGCGCGGCCTGGGCCACGCCTCTAGCGACCGCGACGCTCTGTTTCTCCTCGCGCAGGCCGGCACCATCCTGTGGCAGCAGGTCGGCGACGTGGAGCGCGCGACGCAGTTCTTCCGCCGACTGCAGGCGGTCGCCCCGGAGCACCCGGAGCTCGTCGCGTTCGCCAAGACGTACGGGCTTGGCTCCGCGCCAGCGGAGCCCCCGGGAAACGGGGGCAGCGACACCCCCGCAGTTCCTGCGACGGCCGTCCTCGACGTTCCCGCCCTGGCGCAGGTGGACGCCTTCGCTCGATCCGAAGCGGGGCAGGAAGCGTCGGACGACGAGGCCCGGCAGAAGACGGGCGAGATGGCCGACGAGATCCTCGCCGCGGTCCGCGGCACGCACGACGAGGAGCCCGCATCGGCGATCCCGCTCGATCGCGTTTCGCTCCCCGCCGGTGTCATCAGTCGCGTTTCCGAGGACGGCGAGGGCGCGAGCGCGCACGCCGGCCGCGCGGAGGCGCGCGAGTCGGAGCTGCCGATCCCGGCGCCCCCAGCGATGGCGGACGAGCGCGATCCGGCGCCAACCGACGTGTCGCCCTCCGACCCGACCAGCGCGGCCTCGATGCGAAGGGCTCCCGAGGAGCCCCACCCGGCAGCCCCGGAACCGGCCGCGTCGGCGGTCCCCGAGGAGCCCGCCGCGCCGGCGGCGCCTGCCCCGAGCCCCGCGGCCCCGGCCCCGAGCCCCGAGCCCGCGGTCCCGAGCCCCGAGCCCGCGGTCCCGAGCAGCGCCCCGGCGGCGCTGAGTGCCGACGACCAGGCAAAGCTCGCGGCTCTCGACGAGCAGGCGAAGAAGTTCGAGTCGATGAAGCGCTGGCCGGACCTGATCAAGTCGCTCCAGGCGATGGCTGCCCTGGTGCCGGATCCGGCGGAGAAGGTGGCGATCTACACCCGGATCGCCAAGCTCTTCATCGAGCGGTTCTCCAATCAGGCGGAGGCGATCAAGGCCTTCGAGGCCGTGATCGAGATCGACGGCTCGAACGCCGAGGCGACCGACTTCCTCAAGCAGATGTACGAGAAGCGCCGCGACTGGGACAAGCTGGTCGGGATCCTGCGGCGCGAAGCCGACCGGTTGACCGAGGTCGCCGATCGGACGAGCCGGTACGTCGAGATGGCGCAGCTCGCGACGGACAAGATCAAGCGCCCGAACATCTGCATCGAGCTGTGGCAGAAGGTCCTCGAGGGCGACGAGATGCACGAGGGGGCGCTCACTGCCCTCTCCGGCCTGTACGAGCGCAACAAGGATTGGGGCCTCCTCGCAGCCGTGCTCGAAAAAGAGGTCGAGCTCACGGCCGACGCCGCCGCCCGGATCAACCTGCTCCAGAAGCTCGGGATGATCTACGGCGACAAGCTCAACGACGACGCCGGGGCGGTCCGGGCATGGAAGGCGCTCCTCGAGCTGCAGCCGGGCGACCGGCGCGCGCAGGAGCAGCTCAAGAAACGGTACCTGGCGCTCGGCGCCTGGGACGCGCTCGAGGAGTTCTACGCCGAGGGCGGCAAGTGGGACGAGTTCATCCGCGTGCTCGAACGCGAGGTCGAACAGCCGAACGCGACGGACGCGACCAAGGTCCAGCTTCTCTTCAAGCTGGCGCAGCTCTGGCGCGAGAAGAAGGAGAAGATCGACCGGTCCGCGAAGTGCTACGAGAAGGTCCTCTCGATCGAGCCGCGTGACCTCGACGCGGCCCTCGCGCTCATTCCGATCTACGAGGGAGCGCAGGACCACAAGCACCTCGCGGGCGCCATCGAGGTTCAGCTCGGTCACGCGACCGATCCCGGCGAGCGGCTGGAGCTCCTGAGGCGCGTCGCCGGTCTGTACGCCGACAAGACCAGGGAAGCGGGGAAGGCCTTCGACCGCTACGTCACGGCGATCGAGGTCGCGCCCGACGAAGAATGGCCTCGCGCCGAGCTCGAGAAGATGGCCGCCGAGACGCACCGCTGGGAGGAGGTCGTCGGCTCGTACCGGAAGGCGCTCGAGGCGGTCCGGGATCTGGATCTCGAGCTCCGGATGGCCCGGGTCCTCAACGAGGAGCTGTCTCGCCAGGACGAGTCGCTCGCCGTGTACCAGGCGGTGCTCGCCGACGAGCCCGAGAACCGCGAGGCGATCGCCGCGCTGGAGCGGCTCTATGCGGCGATGGGGCGCCACGAGGACCTGCTCGGGGTGTTCCAGAAGCGCATGGATCTGTCCCTCGACCCCGAGGAGCGCAAGGAGATCCTCTACGGCATCGCCTCGCTGTGGGAGGACCAGCTAGGCGACCTGGCGCGCGCGATCGCGACGTACGTCGAGATCACCGAGGCCGCGGGCGACGAGCCGCGGGCGCTCTCGGCGCTCGATCGTCTCTACCTGAAGACCGAGGACTACCTGGCCCTCGCGCAGATCCTGGAGAGGGAGCTCCAGCAGTCGCCCGACGACGCCGACCTGAAGTTCCGGCTCGGGCAGGTCGTCGAGCAGCACCTCGCAGATACACCCCGAGCGATCGGGGTCTACCGCGAGATCCTGGACGAGAGCCCGGCGCACGAGCCGGCACGCGGCGCGCTCGAGGCGCTGCTCGGCCACCCCGACCACAGGGGCGAGGCCGCGCGGATCCTCGAGCCGATCTACGAGGCACGCGCGGACTGGGGCCGGCTCGTCGAGGTGGACGAGATCCTCTTCGCCACCGAGGAGGACGTTCCCGCCAGGGTCGCGCTCTTGCAGAAGATCGGGCGCACGTGGGGAACCCGGCTCGCCGATCCTCAGAAGGCCTTCGAGGCGCACTCGCGGGCGTTCAAGATCGATCCGACGGCAGAGGAGCCCCGGGTCGACCTCGAGAAGCTCTCCGAGATCCTGGAGTCCTGGTCGGAGCACGTCGAGCTGCTCGAGGGCGGCGCGGGGGCCGTCGAAGACCCGGCGCTCGCGCGCGAGCTGTGGCTCAAGGTCGCCTCCATCTACGACGAGCGGATCGGCGATCCGGACCTCGCGGTCGACGCGTACAACCGCGTGCTCGCCATCGACCCGCAGGACGCGACGGCGCTCGAGGCCCTCGAGGGGCTGTTCAACCGCACCGAGCGCTGGCAGGACCTCATCCGGGTGTACCGCAAGAAGGCGGAGCTCACGTTCGACGCCACGCAGAAGGAGGCCATCTTCGGACAGATGGCCTTCATCTACGACGAGATGCTCTCGGATCCCGCCGAGGCCATCACCTGCCACCGGGAGATCCTCGCCATCGACGCGACGAGCGAGAAGGCCTTGAGGGCGCTCGACAGCCTGTTCCGCCGCCAGGAGATGTGGCCGGACCTCGCCGACAACCTCACCCAGCAGCTCTCACTGGCGGCCGACGACGCCGCGGCTCAGACGCTGCAGCTCAGGCTCGCGTCGCTGCGCGAGAAGCAGATGGGGCAGGTGGAGGCGGCCATCGAGATCTACCGCGAGGTGATCGAGAAGGATTCCTCGAACGACGAGGCGCTCACCGCCCTGGAGCGGCTGCAGTCGATCCCCGCCCACGAGCTGACGATCGCGACGATCCTCGAGCCCATCTACCGGAACGCTCAGGAGCACCACAAGCTCATCGCCGTCTACGAGATCATGATCGCTCGCGGCGAGGATCCCGGCGCCAAGGTCGAGCTCCTCCACAAGATCGGCGAGCTGTACGAGATCGCCGCGGACGATCCCCAGAAGTCGTTCGAGACCTACGCGCGGGCGCTCGCCTTCGATCCCGCGAACCCCGACACGCAGAACGCGATCGACCGGTTCGCTCGCGTCCTCGGGGCGTGGCCGGAGCTGGCCAGGGTCTACGAACAGAGGGTCGCCGCGGTCGAGGATCCGGAGCTGCAGGCGCTTTTGCACGCCAAGGCAGCCCAGATCTACGAGGAGCAGCTCCGTGACGTCGATGGAGCCGTGGGGCATCACCGAGAGGTCCTGCGCATCGACTCGCAGAACCTCGAGGCGGCCAGCGCCCTCGAGAGGCTGTTCCAGCTCTCTGAGCGCTACGAGGACCTGGCCCGGATCTACCTGACCAAGGCCGAGATCCTCCAGGATCCCGACGAGAAGAAGGACCACCTCTTCCGCGCGTCGCGGATCTACGAGGAGGTCCTGGAGCGGCCCGACGACGCCGTGGCGGTCTTCCTGCAGATCCTCGAGATCGACCCGGAGGAGATGCAGGCGCTCGACAAGCTGATCGAGCTTTACCTGCGGCTCGAGCAGTGGGAGCGGCTCCTCGGCGTCTACCAGAAGAAGGCGGACCTCGTCAGCGACATCGGCCTCAAGAAGACGCTGTACTACGAGGTCGGCACCGTCTACGAGCGCGAGCTCGCCGACGTCCCGCACGCCATCGACACCTACCAGCACATCCTCGAGTTCGACCCCGACGACTTCCCCTCGATCCAGCGGCTGGACGCCCTCTATCAGGCGTCGGAGGCCTGGCACGAGCTCCTCTCGATCCTCGAGAGGGAGGCGGAGCTCGCGACCGATCCGAACGAGGTCATCTCCTTCAAGTACCGGATCTCGGAGCTCTGGGAGAAGCGGCTGGGCGACGTGACCCGCGCCATCGAGGGTTATCGCGAGATCCTCGACGTCGCGTCGGACCACGAGCCGACATTGGCGGCGCTCGAAGGCCTGATCAGCCAGGGCCAGGAGGCGAACGCCGCCGCCGGCGTCCTCGAGCCCGTCTACAAGGCCGCGGGGGAGTGGGAGAAGCTCATCCACGTCCACGAGGTCCAGCTCGAGCACTGCGACGACGCGTTCCGCAGCGTGGAGCTCTTCCACCAGATCGCCGAGCTGTACGAGATGCAGCTGTCGAACGACAGGTCGGCCTTCGACACGTACGCGCGGGCGCTCCAGGCCGACAACGGCAACGAACGGACGCTCGCGAGCCTCGAGAGGCTCGCGGAGCAGGTCAATGGATGGGCCGATCTCGCCGGGTACTACGACCGCGAGCTCGAGCGCGCGCTCGAGCCGGAGCGCGCCGTGGACATCGCGGCTCGCGCGGCGCGCGTGTTCGAGGAGCAGCTCGGCGACGTCGAGAACGCGATCGCCAGGCACCGAAAGGTCCTCGAGTTCGACGCCGAGAACCGCGTGGCGATCCACGCTCTCGACCGGCTCTTCGGTGGCAGCTCCCGCTGGGTCGATCTCGCCGAGATCCTGCGGCGCGAGGTCGCGATCGCCGACTCGCCGGAGGCGATCCTCGAGCTGCAGTTCCGGCTGGGTCAGCTCTATCAGGAGGAGCTCGAGGACCTCGACGCCGCGATCGAGTGCTACCGCGAGATCCTCGCGGCGGCGCCCGAGCACGATCAGACGCTGAACGCCCTGGAGTTCCTCTTCGCGGAGGGCACCAAGCAGCCCGAGATCGCCCAGATCCTCGAGCCGCTGTACCGGATGAGCGACGAGTGGCAGAAGCTCGTCGGGATCTACGAGGTCCAGCTCGAGAAGCAGCCCGATCCGCTCGAGCGCGTCCAGATGATCCACCGGATCGCGGAGCTGCAGGAGGAGAAGCTGTCCGATCTCGGCCAGGCATTCGCATGGCAGGGGCGCGCGTTCAAGGAAGATCCAGGCACCGAGCGGACCGTGGAGGAGCTCGAGCGCCTGGCCCGCGCCACCGACTCCTGGGAAGACCTCTGCAACATCTACCTGGAGGTCCTGGGAGTGACCCAGGAGCCGGACGGACAGAAGACGATCGCGAAGCGCGTCGCCCGCATCTACGAGGAGGAGATGCAGGAGACGAGGAGGGCGGAGGAGATCTACACGTACGTCCTCGAGGTCGACGGGCTCGACGCGGCGGCCCTCGCCGCGCTCGACCGGCTGTATGGCGACCGCGAGGCCTGGGAGCCGCTCGGCGACGTCCTGCGCAAGCGCATCCGGATCGCAGAGTCGGACGAGGCGAAGGTCGACCTCATGTACCGCCTCGGCGAGCTGTCGGAGCGGGAGCTCAACCTGCCGGACGACGCCGTGCGGCTGTACAACGACATCCTCGCGAACCTGGATGCCCAGCACGGGCCTTCGATCAAGAACCTGCAGAACCTGTACGTGCAGCTCGGCGACTACCCGAACCTGTTCGCCGTGTACGAGAAGGAGCTGGACATCGTCTCGGGCGACTCCGCGCAGGCCGACATCTTCGCGAAGATGGCCTCGCTCGCGTCCGAGCAGCTCGACGACGTGCAGAAGGCGGTCGAGATCTGGAACAAGGTGCTCGACATCCGGGGTGAGGACGCGGAGGCGCTCGGCGCCCTCGCGATCCTGTACGAGCGCCAGGAGAACTGGCGCGATCTCGTCGACGTGCTCGAGCGGCAGGTCGCCACGGCCGGCGACGAGAATTCGCAGGTCGCCATCTACCAGAAGCTAGGAGAGGTCTGGGGCGTGCGGCTCGGGCGCGACCGCAACGCGCTCGAGAACTGGCAGAAGGTGCTGGACATCGACCCGGGCAACATGCAGGCGCTCAGGGCGCTCGCGGGCGTGTACCGCAACACGCAGGCGTGGGACGAGCTCGTCTCGACGCTGAACCGCCTGATCGAGGTCGGTCTCACCGAGCTCGGCGACGAGGAGGTCCGCGAGATCTACGCGAGCCTCGGCGAGCTGTACGGCGACACCCTGATGCAGCCGTACGAGGCGGTCGAGAGCTGGCGCAAGGTCCTCGAGGTTGAGCCGACCGACATGCGCGCGCTCGCCGCCCTCGAGCGGCTGCACACGCAGGAAGGCCAGTGGGAGGAGTGCGTCGCCGTCCTGGGCCGCAAGGCCGACGCCCTGCAGGAGCCACAGGAGCGCATCGACGTCTACCTGCAGATCGCCGGCATGTGGGACGACAAGCTGGGCGACCGCGACTCGGCCGGGCCCGCCTATCAGTCGATCCTGGGGATCGATCCGCTTCACGAGCAGGCCTTCAGGGCCCTCGAGTCGCTTTATCGCGACGGGATGAGCTACGAGAAGCTCATCGAGCTGTACTTCGCGCGGATCGAGGCCGTCGAGGACGTCGCGGCCCGGGTCGAGCTGCTCCAGTCGATCGCGAGGGTATACGAGAAGGACCTGTCCAAGCCGGCCGAGGCCTTCGAGTCGTTGAAGATGGCCTTCGAGCTGGACTACGCGAACGAGAAGACCGCCGACGAGCTCGAGCGGCTGGCGTCCGTGACGGGGAACTGGACGGAGCTCCTGAACAGCTGCAACGCCGTCCTGCAGACGGTGCAGGATCGGCGCGTCCGGATCGAGCTCTGTCTGAAGATCGGCAAGTGGTACGGAGAGCAGCTCGGGCATCCGGAGTACGCCATCCCCTACTACAGCCAGGCGTTGACCGAGGACCCGGACAACGCGAACGCGCTGAGGCTGCTCGGCGAGCTGTATCGCCGGACCTCACAGTGGCAGCCGCTCGGCCAATGCCTCGCGCGGCAAGCCGAGGTCACGACGGATCCCGACGACAAGAAGGAGGTCCTGCTCCAGCTCGGCGAGCTGCAGGAGGAGCAGCTAGGCCAGCCCGACCACGCGATCAAGGCCTACCGCCAGGCGCTGGACCTCGACAAGCTCTTCGGCCCCGCGCTCGCGGCGCTCGAGAGGCTGTACCGGCAGTCCGAGAGCTGGGAAGCGCTCATCGGCATCCTGGAGAGGAGGGCCGAGGCGGCGGAGAACCCGGACGAGCAGGTGGAGCTGCGCCTGCGGATCGGCGAGCTCGAGGAAGACCGGCTCGCGGATCCGGCCGCCGCGATCAAGGTCTATCGGGAAATCCTCGCGGCGGACGCCTCGTGCCTGCCCGCGATGAAGGGCCTCGAGAGGCTGTACGCCAAGGCGGAGCGCTGGCAGGACCTGCTCGACGTCCTCGAGCTCGAGCTCGATTCGGTCACGACCGAGCGCGAACGGATCACGCTGCTCGCGCGCATGGCAGGGATGCTCGAGGAGGAGTTCGTCAAGCCCGACAAGGCGGCCGAGCGCCTCGAGCAGGTCGTCGAGATCGACCCGCAGAACGAGAACGCGCTCAAGGGCCTCGAGCGCCTCTACCGGCACCAGCAGAGGTGGCACGAGCTCATCGACTCGCTGGTCCGGCACATCGGCGCCACCTCGGTGCGCGCCGAGAAGGTCGCGATGTACGAGCAGATCGGCCAGGTCTACGCCGACGAGATCGGCGATCCGGAGCGGGCCATCGAGGCCTACCGGAACGTCCTGGATCTCGACGAGGACCACGTCGGGGCGCTCGACGCCTTGACGAGGCTGTCCGAGAAGATCGAGGACTTCGCCGGCGCCCTCGAGACGATGGGGCGGCTCGTGCTGCTCGTGCGGGAGACCGAGCCCGTGGTCGAGCTGCACCACCGCATGGGCCGGATCCTGGACGAGCGGATGAACGACCGCGAGGCGGCGGTCGAGCGCTACCAGAACGCGCTGGACCTCGAGCCCGGGCACCTTCCGAGCCTGGGGTGCCTGCGCGCGATCCACTACGACCGCGAGGACTGGCCCAGTGCGGTGCGGGTCCTCGAGCAGGAGCAGCAGCACACCGAGAACGCGCGGGCCCGAGCGAAGCTCCTGTACGAGATGGGTCGCATCTGCGCCGAACGGCTGGACGAGGCCGAGCGCTCGACCGGCTACTACGTCGAGGCGCTGCGCTCCGACGAGGAGAACGAGGACGCCGCGCTGCCTCTGGTCGAGCACTACATCGAAAGGCGGGAGTGGGCGAGCGCGGAGCCTCTGCTCGACATGCTCGTCCGCAAGGGCGCGAAGCGCGAGCCGGCCGAGGCTCAGCGCCTGCACTACCAGCTCGGGATGGTGACGTCCGAGCTGGGCAAGGACGACAAGTCGCTCAAGGCGTTCCAGGCCGCGTACAACCTGGACCAGTCGCACCTTCCGACGCTCAAGGGGATCGCGAACGCCTTCTACAAGAAGTCGGACTGGGATCGGTCATTCAAGTTCTACCAGATGATCCTGGTGCACCATCGCGAGGCGCAGACCGACGCCGAGATCGTGGAGATCTTCTACCGTCTAGGCCGGATCAAGCTGGAGGTCGGCGAGCGGCGCAAGGCCTTGAACATGTTCGACAAGGCCCTCGAGATCGATGCGAAGCACCGCACGACCCTCGAGGCCGTGATCGGGCTGCACGAGAAGCAGAACGAGTGGGAGCAGGTCATCCACTTCAAGCGGCAGATGCTCGCGGGGGTCGATGAGGAGGAGGCCTACGCGATCCTGATCGAGGTCGGCGACATCTGGCAGGAGAAGCTGAACAACGGACAGAAGGCGATCCAGACCTTCACCGAGGCGCTCGAGCGCAGGCCCGGCTCGTACGTCGTCCTGCACAAGCTCCTCGAGCTGTACCACGGGACGAAGCAGTGGAAGAAGGCGGTCGAGGTGCTCACGCGGATCACCTCGCTCGAGAAGGACTCGACGAAGCTCGCCAAGTACTTCTATACGATCGCCGCGATTCACCGCGACGAGATCAAGGACATCGACGCCGCGATCGCCGCGTTCAACCAGGCGCTCGATCACAACTACGAGCACCTCAAGGCATTCGAGGCGATCGATCGGATCCTCACGCAGAAGAAGGACTGGAAGGAGCTCGAGCGGAACTACCGCAAGATGCTCCATCGCATCGCCGGCAAGGGGAAGACCGACGTGGAGGTGAACCTCTGGCACTTCCTTGGCGAGATCTACCGGACCCGGATGGGCCAGTTCGAGCCCGCTGCGGAGGCGTTCCGGATGGCGGCGCGGCTCGATCCTGCCAACGCCCAGAGGCACGAGATCCTCGCCGAGCTGTTCATGTCCATCGCCGGCAAGCACCAGGAGGCCGTGGAGGAGCACCGGTTCCTGATCGACCAGAACCCGTGGCGCGTCGACTCCTACAAGGCGTTGAGGAAGATCTTCTTCGACTCGAGGCAGTACGACAAGGCGTGGTGCCTGTGCGCGACGCTCTCGTATCTCAAGAAGGCCGACCCCGAGGAGCAGCAGTTCTACGAGCAGTACCGGACGAAGGGCCCGGTCAAGGCGCAGGCGCGCGTCGACGAGGAGCGCTGGGTCAAGGACCTCTTCCATCCGCAGGAGGACCTGTACATCGGCAAGATCTTCGCGGCGCTGACGCCGGCGCTCAGGGCGCTCAAGGTCCGCCCACAGAAGGACTACGGGCTGAAGAAGAAGGACAGGCGCGATCCGCTGACGGACACCGTCACCTTCTCGAAGATGTTCGGGTACGTCGCCCAGGTCCTGAACCTCCCGCTTCCGGAGCTGTACCTGCGTCCGGATCAGCAGGGGGGCCTCGCGTTCGCCATCACGGAGCCGGCGGCGTCGGTCGTGGGCGCGAGCCTCCTGTCGGGCTACTCGCCGCAGGACCTCACGTTCATCATCGCGAAGCACCTGTCGTACTACCGCTCGGAGCACTACATCCGCTGGATCACGCCCACCACCGCCGAGCTGAGGACGCTGCTCCTGGCGGGGATCAAGATGGCCGCGCCCAAGTTCAACCTGCCGCCCGACCCGTCCGGGGTGATCGAGCAGACCGCGGCGGCGCTGGCCAAGGGAATGGCGCCTCTGGCCTACGAGGATCTGGGCCGCGTCGTGCGCCGGTTCATCGAGGCGAACATCGCGGTGGACCTCAAGAAGTGGACGCAGGCGGTGGAGCTGACGGCATGCCGCGCAGGGCTCCTCCTCTGCAACGACCTCGAGATCACCGCACGTCTCATCCAGGGCGAGCCCCCGGGCGCCGGCGACATGCCGGTCAAGGAGAAGCTCAAGGAGCTCGTGCTCTTCAGCATCTCGGAGGAGTACTTCCGCCTGCGGCAGGGCCTGGGAATCGCGATAGCGTCGGAAGGTTGATCAGTTCGTGGGAAGGCGAGTCGCGTTTGCCGCCGGGGCGGTGCCGGGGGCGAACGGGTAGCGGATCGTGATGTTGCGGCCGCTGAAGCGGCGGAACATGGCGCGGGAGACGGCGCCCTCGACGCAGCTCGCGGTCGAGGTCCCCGCGATCGCGCCTTCGACGTGCGCGGCGACCACCCGGCCCGTGCCCTCGATCTCGACAGCGACGGTGACGGCCTCCGTGATGTTGTCCTGCCTCAGGCAGAACTGGACCTGGTTCTTGACCAGCACCATTCCGGCGAGGACATCGGCCCGGCCCAGGGTCAGCGGGACCACGAGGCCCGGATCGGGGGGCAGCGGGGGCGGGGGGACCGGCGGTCCCGACGGTGGCATAGGGGCTGGCCGGGGCGGCAGCGGGCCCTGCGTGAGCTGTGGACCGGGCATCGGCGCCGGGCGCGGCGCAAGGCCTGGTCCAGTCGGAAGCGGGCGCGGGTTGCCCAGGGGTGCGGGAGGTGGCGCGCCGACCGGAGGGCTGCCGAACGGCGGCGGAGGCGAGGGCGGGTTGCCCATCCGGACCGCCGGTGGCGGCGCGCCGACCGGAGGGTTGCCGAGCGGCGGCGGAGGCGAGGGCGGGTTGCCCGTCCGGACCGCCGGCGGCGGCGCGCCGACCGGGGGATTCCCCCGAGGCGGCAGGGGCCGCGGACCGCCGATGCGGGTCGCCGGAGGCGGCGGGGCACCCACCGGGGGGTTCCCAGGGAGCGGCTCCGGCGCGCCGACGGGCGGGTTCGAAGGAACGAGCGGCGGCGCCGAGGCCACGCGCGGCGGCGGCTGGACCGCGCGAACGGCCTCGGCCTGCACGAGCCCGGGGGACTCGACGATGCCCGCGATCGAGTCGGCGCCGACCGAGCATGCGAGCCGGCGGACCTCGTCTCTGCACAGGCCCTGGTCGCTGTCGACCTCGTACGAGCACTGCACCTGCGCCAGGGGCTGGATGGTCGGGCCGGGGCCTGGAGCGGGGCCAGGAATCACGGCCAGCGGACAGCCAGGGGGTCGGGCTGGCGCCGGAGGTCCGTACGAGTAGCGCCTCAGGCTGCCCGCCAGCGGGGCGCCGCAGGCGAGCAGGCCAAGGGCCGTGGCTGCACAAACGAGGGAAAGGCGCATCGAGAGTGCTCGAGGAGCGATAGACGGACCGGCCCAGGAATGGATTCGACGGTCAGGGGCTCGGGACGAATGAGTGGCGAACGACCCGGTTATCGCCTTGGAAGGTGGGGAAGGTCGCGCGGAAGACTGCCTGCTCGATGCAGGCACCGGCGTCCGAGTTGGCGATGGGGCCGTCGATCCGCACGCTGGAGACACTCCCCGCGGGCTCGATCTCGACCTCCACCGTGACCGTGGCGTCACCATCCTCGCGGCGACGGCAGCGTAGGACGCGACGGCGAATCCGGTCAAGGGCCTCGGCGATCTGCTCGTCCGTCAGGCTCGTCGGCGCGGTTTGGGCGGTCGCCGATTCGCACCGCCGGCCATCCGCCGAGCACGTGGTTCCGGCGGGGCAGGGGGGGTTGCAGGCGACGGGCCCGACCGGCGTTTGCTGGACGGTT
>JACPQR010000133.1 GCA_016190375.1 Deltaproteobacteria bacterium | reverse complement strand
GCTCCGCCTGCGGTCGAAGGAATGGGAAGGGCGCCCTGGTTGCGCCTACCGCGCCGCCGCCGACGAGCTCGCCTCCATCAACGAGGCGCACGGCGTCCGGCACCACACGGCCTGGGCAGCCTGGGACGCCGCACGAACTGCGGAAGGTGGGCCAGTCCCGAAGCCGTCGAGGGGGTCACCGGTCTCGTCGCCGGCAGCCACTCTCGACGATCTGCAGACCCTCGGCACCGTCGGCGACGACGACCCACTCGTCTTGCACGGCTAGGTCGAGGGCCGTGCCGGGCGTGTCGATGGCCCCGGCGAGCTCGGGCTCGGAGGGCTCCACCACGTCGAATATCTGGAGGCCGCTCGACCCTTCGGTCACGAAGGCATACCCCTCGTGCACCACGACCGACGTCGGTTCGCCAGACGTTCGGGTCGAGCTGACGAGGATGGGGGCCTCTGGGTCGGAGACGTCGATGGCGACCAGGCTGTCGTCCCGAACGGCGACGAAGACGAAGGAGCCCCAGGCGGCTACCTCGGCGCTCGGCCCGAGTCCCGGCAAGGTCCCGATCAGCTCCGGGCTGTCCGGGCTCGAGAAGCTCGCGATCTGGAATCCTCCCTCGCCGTCCACGGCGAATGCGATGGCGTCCGCGGCAGCAACGGCCCTGGCACCCAAGGGTGTGTTCGCCACACCGACCAGCACCGGCGAGGCAGGGATCGTGGCGTCGATGACGTCGAGGCCATAGTCCTCATCCGCAACGATGGCGTAGGAGCCCGACAATGCGACGTCCAGCGACGTGCCCGGAGTCTCGACCGTGTCGACTCGGGCCGGGTTGGCGGGGTCGACGGCATCAAGCACGAAGAGTCCGGCCGCGCTCTTGCCGTTCGCGACGAATGCGTACTGGCCGCTGGAAACGACCCGCCGGGCGAGATTCGCACCCACCCGCGCTACCTGAGCTGGCTCCTCCCGATCGGAGATGTCCACCAGGTAGACCCAGCCTCCGGCTGCCACGATCGCCGTTGCGCCCGAAACGGCCACGCCCTCCGCGTCGCTTTCGAAGTCGATGGATCCGACGATGGTCGGGTCGCAGAGCCGGACGGGACCGCCGTCCGCCGAGCCATCCCGACCGCTGTCGGTTGCAGCATCGTGTGACGGGCCGCCGCCCGCGTCGAAACTGCCGTCGGCTGCGCCGTCCAAAGCGGGCTCGTCGCCCGCGTCGAGGCCGCCGTCGCTCAGGCATACCCCCTCCTCGCAACGATCACCGGGATTGCAACCACCGGGTGGGGAGAGCTCCTCCAGATACAGGTCGAGCGTGCCGTCGCCGCTACCCTCGAGGTGGACCGTGTCACAGCCGGCGGCGAACAGCACGCATCGTCGGTCCCAGGCTCTTCCGTACAAGCCGTACGTGCCGGCCCGGACGCTGCCCAGCGGCGGCGACTGGCCCCCTCGCACGTCCACGACGCGAAGCGGGGCGTCGAAAGGCGCGCCGGCAGTGGCGACCTCGCCGCAGGAGGGGATCACTGAGACCTCGACGCGCGCCGCCCGCTCGGCGCCGCCGGGCACATGGAGGATCACTCTGTATTGGCCCTCGTCGCAGCCGAGCAGCGCGACAGCGGTCAGGCCGGCCCACGACGGGAGGCTGCATCCCGGTCCCAACGCCACGCGGCCATTGTCGCACGCGGCAGCCGAGTGCAGGTAGAGCGCCTTCCGACGGGTCTTCCTCGGCGCGTAACCGGATCGAGCGCCCTCTTGCGAGGTGGAGGCGCCACGACGTGCGTCGCGGCCTTTGCCTGAAGGCGCTGCATCGCTACCAGGAGGCGATCGCGGCGTTCGAGCGGCTCTTGCGGGAGTTTTCGACGGGCGGGTCGGACGAGAGCCGTGCGCTCGCGCGCACCGAGATCCAGAACCTGCGGGCGCTCATGGGCTCGGTGCGGATCGTGGTGAGCGTGCCTGCTGCCGAGGTCCTCGTCGACGGAGCGGCGGTGGGCACCTCACCCATCGCGGCTCCGGTCGATCTTGTGGGCGGAAACCATGTCATCCAGGCCCGGCGCGAGGGCTTCGAGGCGGCCGAGGAGCGAGTGGCGGTCGTGGCGGGCGAGACCGCCTCCGTCGATCTGACCCTTCTCGCAGACGTTGGAGCTGGGTGCGGCGTGACGTCGATTGCGCTGGACGCGAACGGCGCGGTCCACATCGCGTACCGCACCGAGACCGATGACCTCGGCCTCGCGACGAGACAGCTAGGCGACGGGATCGAGCAGAACTGCGATGGCGTGGGCGGGGTGGACGGAGATCTCGACGGCCATGCCTCCGAGGCCACCGGCGGCGACGACTGCGATGACAGCGACGACGCGGCGTTCCCTGGAGCGCCGGACGCGGCGGGCGATGACGTAGACCGGGACTGCGACGGCGCCGACGGGGTCGACGACGACGGCGACGGCCATGCCTCGCTTGCCAAGGACGAGTACCGTCCGGAGCTCGCCGTCGCGCGCAAGGTGGAGGTCGTGGCGCTGCGGTGATCCTGGTCGAGGTCGTGCGCGCCTTCGATCCGTCGGTGAGCGTGCTCGCGCCCGGCTTGCCGGCACGGCTTCACGTGCTACCCGGATGGGATCTACCCCCGGCGGCCCTGTCGGGAACGATCCCGTCCCGGCGGCGCTCGACCTGGCCGTGAGGATGCCTGTCAGATGCGTGGGCGCCGGACTCGGATCCGCAGCCGATCGACGATCACCAATGCGCCCGCCAACTCCTCGTCTGCGACATCGCGGAGGAGCCGCGCCAGTGCCGACTGGGTCTCCTCGACCGTAGTCGGCCACACCCGCAAGCGCATCACGCCGTGGTGGCTGCCGACTGGAAACGACCGCTGGTCGGCGAAGTCTTCATCGAAGGTCACGATGAGCGCCCCATTCGCGACCGCCCAGTCGAAGATGTCGGCATCGTCCGCGCCAAGCAGCCCAACCTCGCTGACGTGGTTGACGACCCATGACGGGCGCAGGGCTCGGAGCCACGGCGCGATCTCACGAGAAACGTTCTGATCGAGGAGAACCCGGAGCGCCTCAGGCACGCTGGATCACCTTCTCCTCGTCGATCACGCGAGTGGCATAATCGAGCGCCGCGACGACATCCTCACGCGACAGCTCCGGATAGGCGCTCAAGATGCGCTCGATCGAATAGCCGCCGGCAAACATGCCAAGGATGTTCTTCACCATGATCCGCGTCCCCCTGATGCAGGGCTTGCCCGCACAGACCCGCGGGTCGACCATGATTCTCTCTTCCGGGTCCGATCCGACTGCCATCACGCTCATGATGGAGCGACGGCAGGCCGATGACAAGGACTGACCGCCTCGACGTCCGGCCGGTGCCACACGACCTGCCCGGTCCATGAGGTTTCGTCTGCCAGAACGTCCAGGAAGCCCAGGCGCGGACAATGGCTCGGGATGGCTGGTGGCGACCATCTGCCCGCCGCGCGCGAGCAGATCCTCGACCGGCGCTCGCGCGTCGGCGAGGAAGGCGCTCTCGGAGAGCCCGAGGTGCCGGCCGGCAACCCGGACGAGCTCGAGGCGAACGGCCGCCTCCCAGTCGCGGCAGGCGAGCACGCCGAGTCGGTCCGCTCCGATCTCCTCTTCCAGTCCGTGATACCCGCCAGTGCTCGGCCATCTCCGATGGCTGCCCATCTGGCGCGGGCAGTTCATTCCTCCTACGCACCCGCCGGGGCAGCAGCCGAGCGCCCGTCCCGTACGTACCCAAGGCCCACGACATCGACACTTGTCAGCGGAGCGACGTGTGGCGTATCCATCGCTCATGGGCAAGTGTCCGCTGTGCGGGAGCCGCAAGGCCAAGCGGCAGTGCAATGCCCGCGCGGCGCCGATCTGCCCCCTCTGCTGCGGGACGTCGCGGGAACCAGCGGCGTGCGAGGGCTGCACGTTCTTCAGGGCTCCCGCGCGCAGGTACGACACGCTGCCGCGCTGCCCCACCCAGGAGATGGATGGCTCGACCCACCTGCAGCAGATTGCCTTCCCGGCCGAGGCCGCGGTGTGCTCGCTCGACCGGGACCACGAGTTTGCGCTGCGGGACGCGCAGGCGATCGCGATCTTCGAGCTCCTCCTCGATCTGTATGCCTTCGGAGACTCGCGCGAGTCGCTGGCATCCCCGATTCACACGCTTCAGTGCGGGAGCGTCCTCGATATCGTCGAGCGCGAGCTGCGGCCGTACGACCCCGCCACGATCGCCAGGGTGCTCGCCACGGTGCGGTTCGTGGCGTGTCGGCGCGCGTCAGGCGGCCGGCACCACATCGACGTGCTTCATCAATACTGCGGCGCCTTCGTGAGCACGGGCGTCGGGCTGCGGATTCTCGACGACGGCACCGAGATGGTCGTGGCGCGCCGTGATCTGTAGCGGCGGCTGTGCCCGAAGGGTCGCAAGAGATGGTCGTGCTCTCGGTCTGGGGCGCCGTGCGGGAACGAGCCTTCGGCGCGGTCCCGTCTCGAACATGGTCCAGATGGACGGCGATCTCGGAGGCCTCGAGTGTGCCGGTCCTCACGGAGGTCCTCTCGGGGGGTAACGAACCGTCGAGGCACGGGGGCTTCGTCGAGGCGGTGCGCCGCTGGGCGGCGGGTCGCGAGATGATCCATGTGAGCGCGTACGGCACGCTGGACCCTTGCCCCTTCGTGCCCTTCTCGCGCTTCCATGTGAGCGACCACGGGCTTCTGGACGTCCTCTGCTCGGAGTACTT
>JACPQR010000108.1 GCA_016190375.1 Deltaproteobacteria bacterium | reverse complement strand
GGCGACAGGCAACTGGCACCTGGCAGCCGCCGGACGCACGCGCTGCTCGTCCGGGTCCGGAATTGCCCGTCGCCGGCTGCCTGTCGCCTGTCGCCTGTTCAATCCCTGCCCGTCCGGATCCGGCTTGGCAAGCAACCGGATAGGCATGGTTTGCGACGGCGCCCAGCAGAGGGCCTGCGGGATGGCGCGCATCATCCCTGCAGCACCGCCGCGGCGATCACGAGTCGCTGGATCTCGCTCGTGCCCTCGTAGCTCTCGGTGATGCGGGCGTCGCGGTAGTGGCGCTCGAGCGGGAAGTCCGCGAGGTAGCCGTAGCCGCCATGGACCTGCAGCGCCTTGTGGGTGACTCGCGTGGCGGTCTCGCTCGCCATGAGCTTCGCCATCGAGGCCTGAGCCGTGTAGCGGACCTTCGCGTCCTTCAGCCTCGCCGCGCGCCACGTGAGCAGCCGCGCCGCATCGAGCTCCGTCGCCATGTCGGCGATCATGAACTGGATCGCCTGCAGCCTCGCGATCGGCGCGCCGAAGGCGGTCCGCTCCTTGGAGTATCGGACCGCCTGATCGAGCGCCGCCTGGGCGATCCCCAGCGCCTGCGCGGCGATCCCGATCCGCCCGCCATCGAGCGTCGACAGCGCGACCTTGAACCCCTCTCCTTCCTTGCCCAGGAGGTTCTCCGCGGGGATCCGTGCTCCCTCCATGAAGATGCCCGAGCTCCAGGCGGCCCGGATGCCCAGCTTCTTCTCCTTGGGACCGAGCGACAGCCCCGGTTGGTCCTTCATCGGGACGAGGAAGGCGCTGATCCCCTTGTGGCCAGCCGCGGGATCCGTCTTCGCGAACATCACCGCGACGTCGGCGCGGGGGGCGCTCGTGATGAAGTTCTTCGTGCCGTCGAGGACCCAGTGATCGCCGTCGCGCCTCGCGACGGTCTTCATCGCGGACGCGTCGCTGCCCGACCCGGGCTCCGACAGGCCGAAGCAGCCGATCTTCTCGCCGCGCGCGAGCGGCCCGAGGACGTCCCTCTTCTGCGCCTCGGTACCGAAGCGGAGGATCGGATCGCACACCAGCGAGTTCTGCACGCTCATGATCACGCCGCACGACGCGCAGGCGCGCGAGATCTCCTCCATCGCGACGACGTAGGACAGGTTGTCCATCCCGGCCCCGCCAAGCACCTCGGGGACGGCCACGCCCATCAGGCCGAGCTCCGCCATCCGCGTGACGATCTCGTCCGGCCAGCGCGCATGTTCGTCGAGCTCCGCGGCTATCGGGGCGATCTCCCGCTCGGCCAGGCCCCGCGCCGTCGCGCGAATGAGCTCCTGCTCCTCGCTCAGGTCGAAGTCCATCTAGCTCCCCTTGAAGACCGCGGCGCGCTTCGCGAGGAACGCCGTCATCCCTTCCTTCTGATCCGCGGTCCCGAACAGGGTCGCGAAGGCCCTGGCCTCCGCCTCGAGCCCCTGCCCGCGCACCCTCTTGACCGCGGCGACGGCGAGCGGACCCTTCTTCGCGATCTTCTCCGCGAGCGCCATGGCGCGCGAGCGCAGCTCGGCCAGCGGGAACACGGCTTCGCAGAGCCCGATCCGCAACGCTTCCGGGGCCGTGATGACGTCACCCGAGAACATCAGCTCGTTCGCCTTGCCCCATCCGACGCGGAGCGCCAGCCGCTGCGAGCCACCGAAGCCCGGGATCACCCCGAGGTTGACCTCGGGCTGGCCGAAGCGGGCGTTCTCGGACGCGTAGATGACGTCGCACGCCAGCGCGAGCTCGGTCCCACCGCCGAGGGCGAAGCCGTTGACCGCCGCGATCGATGCCTTCGACATCCGCTCGAAGGTCGCGACGCACCGCTGGCCGCGCTCCGAGAAGTCCAGCGCCTCGGCCTCCGTCATGGCCTGCATCTCGGCGATGTCGGCCCCGGCGACGAACGACTTCTCGCCGGCGCCCGTGACGATCACCGCCCGGATCGCCGGATCCACGGCGACCCGGTCGGCCGCCTCGGCGAGCTCCCGGATCGTCGCCCCGTCGAGCGCGTTCAGCTTGTCGGGACGGTTGATGGTCAACGTGGCGACCGCGCCCGAGACCTCGCAGAGCACCCTTCGTTCGTCGGCCATCCGCGCAAGGTCGAGTACCAGAGGCGTCATGCATCGTCAACGGGTGTACGCTCGGAGGGGTGCGTTGCACGGTCCCGGGCTTCGCCAGACGTAGACGTAGACGTAGACGTAGGCGTGGTCGTGGACGTTGACGGCGACGGCGACGTGGACGTCGGCGGCCCACGTTTGACGCGACCAGCCCTGCGTCAAGCGGGGAGCGTCCACGTCCACGTCCACGTCCACGTCGCCGTCAATGTCCACGTCAACGGCGACGGCGACGACCAGCGAAAGCCCGGACCGTGCAACGCACCCCGCTCGGAGCGACCTCAGTGACGAGGAGAACCGGCGACGTAACCACCTACCTGGGGCCCGCGGCCGAAGGTCCCGTTCGCCCTCGCGCGTACTGCGTCGTCTACCACCGCGAGCGCTCGTGGCACGTCGACCTCAGGCAAGAGGAGGTCGTGGAGATCGGCCGGAGCCGCACCTGCGGGATCCATCTGCCGGACGACGGGGCCTCGCGCGTGCACGCCACCCTCACCTGGGACGGTGCTGCTCTGCGAGTTCGCGACATCGGGAGCACCAACGGTACGCTCGTGAACGGCAAGAGGATCTCGGCCAGGCGTGACGTGGCGCTGCGGAGCGGCGACGAGGTGGCGATCGGCGGCGGCGTCCTGGTCGTCGGACTGACGGCCCCAGCCCCGACCATCGGGCGCAGGATCCTGGCGCACACCGATTTCGAGGAGCGCCTCGGCGAGGAGGTCGCGCGAGCCCGCCGCTACCGACGGACCGCGGCGCTCCTGATGGTCCAGCCTGCGCGGGTCGCGAGCGGTGGGTCCCTCGAGCGGATCGTCCGGGAGATCGACGTCTTCGGCGCTTACGGGCCGGAGGACCTCGAGGTCCTGTTGCCCGAGGCCGACGGCACGGGCGCCCTGACCGTCGCCGAGCGCATCGTTGCGGCCTGCGCTGGAGCACGAGTCGGTCTGGCGCTCTTCCCCCGCGACGCCACGGACACGGACGAGCTCGTCGCCGCTGCCCGCGCCGCGCTCCGCCGCGCGAGCTCCGAGGCCCCAGTCAGCCGCGCGCCCGAGGCGACGCCTCCGATCAGCGAGGCAGTCGCCGTCGATCCGGCGATGCAGCGCGTCTTCGCGCTGGTGGACCGCGTGGCCGGCCGCGACATCTGCGTCCTCGTCACGGGCGAGACGGGCTCCGGCAAGGAGGTCGTGGCACGCGAGCTACACCGCCGCGGGCTCGGGCCCGAGCGCCCCTTCGTCGCGGTCAACTGCGGGGCTCTCCCCGAGGGAATCGTGGACAGCGAGCTGTTCGGCCACGAGAAGGGCGCCTTCACGGGCGCGGTGGGGCGCAAGAAGGGCCTGTTCGAGGCCGCCGACGGGGGCACGATCTTCCTCGACGAGATCGGCGAGCTGGGATCGGCCACGCAGACGCGCCTCCTGCGCGTGCTGGAGAGCCGCGAGATCCTGCGCGTCGGAGGCACCCAGGCCGTGCCGATCGACGTCCGGGTGGTCGCCGCAACGAACCGCGATCTCGACCGCGAGGTCCGCCGGGGAGCGTTCCGCGAGGACCTCCTGTTCCGGCTCAACGCGTTCACCATCCTGGTCCCGCCGCTGCGCGACAGAAGGGGCGACCTCGAGGCGCTGACCCGAAGGTTCCTGCTCGAGGCCGCCGAGGCCGACGGGCAGGGCCGCCTCGAGCTCACCCGTGCCGCAGCGCAGTGCCTCGAGCGCTACGCGTGGCCGGGAAACGTGCGCGAGCTGCGCAACGTGATCGAGCGAGCGGCCGTTCTCGCCGACGGACACACCATCGATGTCGGCGATCTGCCTGACAAGCTCCGTCCACAGCAGGCGAGCAAGTCCGCCGGCCGGGGACCCGCGGTCCTGAGGGACTCGATCGACGCGCTCGAGCGAGAGGCCCTCACGCGGGCGCTCGACACCTGCAAGGGCAACCAGACCCACGCCGCGCGAAGACTGGGGATCTCGCGGCGGGCGCTCATCTACAAGCTGGAGAAATATGGGCTGAAGCCGCGTCCGGGCTGAGACTTCAGGGTCGGTACACGACGGCGCTGCCGCCGCCCACCACGAGGACGGACCCGTCGTGCAGGGTGACCGCCGCGGGGTCCGGCAGCGCGGCGCCGGGAGGGTCGGCTGGCTCGGTGCCGTTGAGGGCGAATCTGAAGATCTCGGACGCGGCCGCAACCTCGGCATCGGCTGCCTCGCCGCCTGCCAGGAGCACGTCCTCGCCGACAACGATGGCGACGAGGCCGGCGCGGGGTGCGGTCATCGATTGCGGCTGCGCGGCGTGAACGGGCTGGCCGGAGGCGAGCCGGAATCGCTCGATCGCGGAGAGCAGCCCGCCATCGGCGCCGCGGCCGCCGAAGACGAGGATGTTCCCCTCGACCACCGCGATCGCATGGCCCATCCGCGGAACGTCGAGGCTCGACTCTGCGAGCACGCCGTCCACCGGATCGACGACGGCCAGCAGGTCGGAGGGCACCGGCGCCGCGTCCGTCCCCGAGTTTCCCCCGACCGCGACGAACCGTCCGTTTCCGAGGGCGGCGAGCCGTGCATCGCGGACGGGGAAGGCGCCGGGCAGGACCTCGGTCGTTCCCGTCGCCAGGTCCAGGACCCGCACGCTGGCCTCCGGCTGCGGCGTGGCATCGGGCCCCGAAGCCCCGCCGACGAGGAGGACACTGTCGACCCCCGCGGCGATCCCCGCGGCCCCGTCGAGGCCGGTCGCAGCGGAACGGACGGGCTCGACGCGCCCCTCTTCCAGGACATGTGCGCCGGCGTCGCCGATCGCCGCGGCGCGGGAGTCAGGTAGGCGCACCCAGACGGTGCCGGAGCCGGTCGTCGCGGCCAGCCGCTCGGAGCCGAACGCCCCGGTCTCGTGGTCGTAGCGCTGAAGCCCGGTGTCCGTGAGCACGAGCGCGGTGGCGCTCCCCGGCTCTGGCACGGCGAATCGGCCTGCGGAAGGGTCCGGATCCGCGGCGCCTCCGAACGTACCCACCGATGCGAGGTACAGGCAGGGAGTGCGATTCATGTCGCGGGTGACCTCGACGAGGGGCGTCCGCCCGGTGGCGAGCAGCGCTTCGTCGCGCAGGACCTCGAGGACGAAGACCCACGGGCCCAGATCGAGCGGCGGCAGGCGGACCTCGTCGGCGGCGGCGTCGACGGAGCGGATCACCTCCGGGCCGCTCAGCGGGATGGCGCGCAGGCGCATCGACGTCGGCGGGGGGTCGAAGGAGAACGGATGGTCGTCGGGCGCGGTACGCACGCAGACGGTCAGCTCGGGCGGGCCGCCACAGCCGGCGACGAAGAGCGCGAGAAGCCCCCACCTCATGGCGCGCGGACCACGGCGACGAACTGCCCGTCGTCGCTCCCGCCCGCGGCGAGCGCGATTCCGACCCCGCCCGCGACCAGGACCGCACCGGCGCCAACCCACAACCATGGGCTCTCGTACCAGCGGCGCGCGGGCCGGACGGGCCGCCGCACGGCAGGCACGGGAACGACCGGTGCCGCGAGCAGCGCCTCCGCGAGGCGCGCGGCGAGCGCGGCCGCGGGAAGGGCGTCCCCGGGAGCACCCAGCGGCGCCCGCGTCGTTCGTCGCGCGCCGTCCCGCGCGAAGAGCGTCGCGACCAGCTCGACTTCCCCGTCCGGGCGGGAACGCCGGCGCAGGTCCACGACCGGATCGTAGGCCATGAGCGCCTCGCCGGGCGGGTTGCCCGCATCGATCGCCGCTCGCGCGGCCGCCGCCACGGCCAGCTCATCCGGCGGCAGGTTCGCCTGGATCGCCGTCGTCCCGGCGACGAGCTCCGTGACCGCCACGAACGGCCGGCGACCCTCGAACGTCACCCGCACCCGGTGTCTGCCGGGCACGAGCACGAGCGAGCACGGTGTGGTGCATTCGCTCGTGCCGTCGACCCAGACCCTGGCCCCGGAGTCGCCCGCGATCTCGAGCGTCCCGGTCAGCGAGGGATCGTCGCGAAGCTCCTCGACCCTGCTGCGGAGCCAGGGTGGGTACTCGACGGGGTCGAGGGCGAGGTCCGGATCGACGGCGATCGCCCGCCGGATTGCCGCGTCCACTTCGGCATCGGGGCGGGCCCTGCCGACGGCGCGCACCAGCGCTTCGAGCAGCTCGAGGCGCACGAGGTCGGTCTTCGCCGCGCTCTCGGCGCCGGTCCTGTCGAGCTCGAGGGCGGCCTCGGCGATCCGCCCCAGAGCATCCGGCAGGGCCATCGAGGCGTAAAGCCGGCCGGCCTGGCCGATCAGCTCGCGCGCTCGCGGCGGGGGAGGCGGGGGCTCCGGTGGAGCCGCGTCGATCCCCGCACCGACGAGGGCGTCGGCCACCGGTCGCAGCTCCTCGTCGCAGATCACGAGCCCCTCGGCGGCGGCCGCGGCTGTCGAGGCAGAGGCAATCGCCAACGTCAGGAGTGCGCCGAGCGTCGTCACGGGCTTGGGGTGTCCCGCGGCCGCCTCGGGGCGGCCGCGGGACCCCGAGCCCCGTCTTCGCTCGGCAGGCACGACCGTAGGCTACATCTGCTCGTGGCTTCGCGCATACAATGGGCGGAGCGTGACCATCACTCCAGCGGGCAGCCCTGGCGGCGAAGACCGGCATGCGGCATCGCGTGAGAGAGGCCAGCCGCTGCCCGCCCGCTTCGGTCGCTACCTCCTTGCAGAGCGCCTGGGCGAGGGCGGAATGGCGGACGTCTACCGGGCGATCGCGCCCGGCGCCGCCGGAGTCTCGAAGGCAGTTTGCATCAAGCGCATCCGCCGCGGCCGGCTCGACGATCCACGGCTCGTCTCGCTCTTCATCGACGAGGCCCGCGTCTCGATGCAGCTCTCGCACGCGAACATCGTCCACACGTACGACTTCGGGCGGGTGGGCGACGAGTACTTCCTCGCGCTCGAGTACGTCGACGGGGTCGACCTCGCCTTGCTCCTCGATCCGTCGAGCCCGCTCGGCGTGGAAGCAGTGGCCGCGGTCGGCGAGTCCCTGTGCCGCGCCTTGTCGCACGTCCACTCCCGCAAGCGCCCCGACGGCGAACCGCTGGGGCTGGTCCACCGGGACGTCACGCCGCGCAACGTACTCGTCACGGTCGAGGGCGACGTCAAGCTCGCCGACTTCGGCGTCGCACGGATCCCCGCCACTCGAGAGAGAATCCCGTCCGGCCGCGGGGAGGGGCTGCGAGGCACGCCGGCGTACATGGCGCCCGAGCAGGCGTCGGGCGGCGTCGTGGACTCGAAGAGCGACCTCTACGCCGTGGGGCTGGTGCTCTACGAGTGCCTCCGCGGCCGACCCGCCTACCGCGGGAGCCGCGAAGCGGTCCTCGATCTCGCGCGACGCGGCATCGTCGAGATCGACGCCGCGAGAAGCCCGCTCGACGCGGTGCTCGCTCGTGCGGTCCAGCCCGATCCGTGCATGCGGTATCCTGACGCCGCGTCGATGGCCGATGACCTGGGCCGCATCGTCGCGCGAGCCCGCGCGGCTGGCGGGGGCGACCCGCGAGCAACGCTCGCCGCCCGCGTCGCGACCAGGATCCGCGCGACCGGAACGGAAGTGCAGGTGGACGCGCCAGACGATCCCCGCCCCGCGTCCTACTACACCGAGGACGGTGGCGCGCCCGACTTCGCGCTGCGCCTAGGCGCGACCGAGCTCTCGCAAGCAGGAACCGTCCCGGGCGGCGAGGACGGGGCGCGAGCGCGCCGGTGGCCCGTCCCGCTGCTCGCGGGCCTGGTACTGATCCTCGGCGGCCTGTCCGTGCTTCTTCTTCGCGGATCGGCCGAGCCCGGACCGAGAGCGCCGGCCGGCGGCCGGCCGGCGCCAACACCGGCTACGGTCGCGAGCGAGCCGCCGGCCGATGCCGCCAGGGGCTTGGAGGGTCCCGGGGCCGCGCCGCGGCCGCGGGACCCCGGCATGCCATGGCACGCCGGAGCATCGGGGCCGCCCCGACGGGGCGGCCCCGATGCCCCGCCGAGCCCGGTTCCAAGCGGCACCGCGATCCTGAACCTGAATGCACTCCCGTGGGCAGAGGTCACGATCGACGGCGCGCCCCGGGGAACGACACCACTGGCCGGGCTGCGGCTAGCCGCGGGCCGGCACAAGATCCGCCTCCGCAACGAGGCGATGGGGATCACGAGGTCCGTCGTCCTGACGCTCGGTCCCGACGAGCACCAGACCCTCGTGGTCGACCTCCACGCGAGCCAAGCCCCCGTGGACGGCGGTACGGGACTTGCTTCGCCCGGCACCGGGAGCTCCCCGTGATCCGCCTGCTCGCGATCGTCCTGCCTCTCGCCCTCGTGGGGCTTGGCGGCTGTCCGCGTGACCCGGAGCCGCCGGGATCCGACGGTGGCGCGTGCGACGAGGGCAGCTCGACCTGTGGCTCCCTCTGCGTCGACCTGGCCTCGGACCCCGAGAACTGTGGCGAGTGCGGTGCGCGCTGCGAGGGCTCGGAGCCCTACTGCGCGGCCGGCGCTTGCGTCGAGGACTGCGGCGACCAGCTCGCGCGGTGCGACGGAGCATGCGTTTCGCTGGCGAGCGACCCGGAGCACTGCGGCAGCTGCGACCATGTTTGCGGCGGGGACACGCCGCTGTGCGCCGGCGGGGAGTGCGCCTCGAGGTGCCCCGACGGCGATCAATCCGACTGCGGCGACGGCGAATGCGCCGACCTCCAGAGCGACCCGCGCCACTGTGGGGAGTGCGACGCCGCCTGTGCGGCCGATGAGCGCTGCGAGGCGGGCGAATGCGTCGATGACGAGCCCTGCAAGGCGGACGAGCGCCTCTGCGACGGCAGGTGCGTGCGCCTCGCGAGCGATGCCGCGAACTGCGGCGAGTGCGGAAACGCGTGCGCGCCCGATGAGTCGTGCGAGGGCGGCGAGTGCAGCTGCGCGGGCGACGACTGCGACGCCTGCGAGGTGGGACGGACCGACTGCGACCCCGAACCGGGCTCACGCGAGTGCCGTGATCTGACCGCGGACTCCAACAACTGCGGAGCCTGCGACCGGCGGTGCGAGGGCGACCGCCGCTGCGACGGCGGCGAGTGCCGGTGCGACGCTGATCTCGTCGAATGCGGCGACGAGTGCGTCGACACCCGGATCGACCGCGATCACTGCGGCGGCTGCGACCGGCCCTGCGACGGCGAATGCGACGGCGGCGACTGCATCGTCGACTGCGGCGACGGACGAGAGCTCTGCTTCGGCGAGTACTGCGCAGACCTCGAGAGCGATCGCGACGACTGCGGCGAGTGCGGCCGTTCTTGCGTGGGCGACGAGGAGTGCGCCCTCGGCGAGTGCGTCGTCGAATGCGACGAGGGGCAGGAGCCATGCCCGGGCGGGTACTGCGCGGACCTCGAGAGCGATCGCGACGACTGCGGCGAGTGCGGCAACGCCTGCGTGGGCGACGAGCTATGCGTCCTCGGCGAGTGCGCTGACTCGCTGCCGGTCTTCTGCGATGAGTGTCCCTGCGACGACTGCCCCGAGCGCGAGGACCCGCCCCGCCGGTGCTGCGAGATCGAGGATCTCGTCGTCTGCCTCGCCGCCGACGAGTGCCCCGACGGGGACGGCGGCGGCGACGGCGAGTGAGCAGCGATCGTACATCTGTACGCTGCTTGCACAGCTGAACCGGGCTCGGGTGGCCTCGGGGCCGCCCAAAGGCGGCCCCGAGGCCCCGCGTGCCATGGCATGCCCGGGCCCCGCGGCCGCAAGGCGGCCGCGGGGCCCAAACGAGCCCCTGGCGGCACGGCCGTTGCTCTCGTTGGAACGCCATGCCGACTTCGAGACTGCTCCTCGCGCTGTCCTTCGCGGTCCTACAGGCAGTGTTCCAGACCCTCGGCTGCGCCTGCGGCGCGGATGGCGGTGGCCCCGGATCGACGGACGACGCCGGACCCGATGGGCAATCTGGTGGGTGCGACTCCGGTTCGGAGTGCGGAGGCGCGTGCGTGGACCTGGCGGCCGACCCGGACCACTGCGGCGATTGCGACACGGAGTGCGAGGACGGGCAGGCGTGCGAAGACGGCACGTGCGTACCGGAGGATGGCTGCCCGGACGGCGAGACCGATTGCGAAGGCGGTTGCGTCGACACCCTGCACGACCCGGCCAATTGCGGCGAGTGCGGCAACGAGTGCGGGCAGGACCGCACCTGCAGGGACGGCGAGTGCCTCTGCAACGCGGGCCTCGTCGACTGCGACGGAGCTTGCGTCGACGTCGACACGGACGTCGCGAACTGCAGTGGGTGCGGCTTCTCGTGCGGCCCGCTCGAGGGCTGCGTCGACGGCTTCTGCGGTTGTACCGAGGGTCAGACGTTCTGCAACGACGTCGGCTGCGTCGACCTCTTGGCGGACGCCTCGAACTGCGGCGGCTGCGCGGATGCCTGCCCGCCAAACGCCGCCTGCGAGGGGGGCGACTGCTCGTGCGCCGAGGGTCTCGAGCTCTGCGGGGCCGCGGGCTGCGTCGATCTCGCGACGGACGGCGAGAACTGCGGCGAGTGCGGGACCACCTGCGGCGCGGGCACCTGCGTCCTCGGCGAGTGCGTGTGCGACGAGGGACAGGTCCTCTGCGACGTGGAGGGTTGTGCGGACCTGTCGAGCGATCCGGCCAGCTGCGGAGGCTGCGGCAACGACTGCGGCGCCGGGACCTGCGTCTCGGGTCAGTGCGTCTGCGAGGAAGGTCAAGAGCTCTGCCAGCCAGGTGGCTGCGCCGACCTTCTTTCCGACCCCGCGCATTGCGGAGACTGCGCCAACGACTGCGGGCCCGGCAGCTCGTGCGCCGATGGCCTGTGCAACTGCCCGGAGGGTCAGGTCCTGTGCGGCGGCGGCCGCGGCTGCGCGGACCTGTCGAGCGATCCCACCAACTGCGGCCAGTGCGGGAACGACTGCGGGCCGAACGCCCTCTGCCTCTTCGGTGGGTGTGGCTGCGACGAGGGCCAGGTGCTCTGCCCGGACGGCGGCGGCTGCGCGGACCTGTCGAGCGATCCGGCGAACTGCGGTCAATGCGGCAACGACTGCGGGCCCGGCGCCCTCTGCAACGGCGGAATCTGCGGCTGCGCCGAGGGACTGGTGCTCTGCCCGGACGGCGGCGGCTGCGCGGACCTGTCCACCGACACCGCTCACTGCGGCGACTGCGCCAACGACTGCGGGCCAGGTGCGGTGTGCGCCGCTGGCCAGTGTGGGTGCGAGGGCCAGCTCGTGCTCTGTCCGGACGGTGGCGGCTGCGCGGACCTGTCCACCGACACGGCCCACTGCGGCGATTGCGCCAACGACTGCGGGCCGGGCTCCACCTGCAGCTCCGGCAGCTGCGGCTGCGAGGATGGGCTCGTGCTCTGCCCGGACGGCGGCGGCTGCGCGGACCTGTCGAGCGATCCGGCGAACTGCGCCGAGTGCGGGCGAGCCTGCCCGGTAGGCGCGACCTGCGACTCCGGGGTCTGCAACTGCCCAGCGGGGCAGGAGCAGTGCGGCGACCGCTGCATCGACGTGCTCGCCGACGGACAGAACTGCGGGGGGTGCGGCCAGAGGTGTGGCGGCGGCGGCTTCTGCGCGGCCGGCACGTGTGTCTGCCCCGGCGGGCTCGAGGACTGCAACGCGGGCACCGCGACCGACTGTCGCGACACGGTGGCCGATCCGCGCAACTGCGGCGGGTGCGGCGTCCAGTGCGGCCAGCTCCAGGAGTGTGTCGGCGGCGATTGCGCCTGCATCGGCGGCTTCACGGACTGCAACGGGGGGCCCGCCACCGAGTGCCGTGATCTCGAGCACGACTCGAACAACTGCGGCGGGTGCGGCACCCAGTGCGCCGACGACGAGTACTGCAACGGGGGGAGCTGCCATTGCCGGCCCGGCCTGACCGACTGCGTCGCCCAGGGCTGCGTCTCGCTGCAGGCCGACCCGCTCAACTGCGGCGGATGCCTGAGCGTGTGCAACGACCTCTGCCAGGCGGGACAGTGCGTCGATGGCTGCAACAACGGCCGGGACGAGTGCGACGGCTACTGCACGGACACCGACACCGACCCGCTCAACTGCGGCGACTGTGGCGATGCGTGCGAGACCGACGAGGTCTGCATCGACGGCGAGTGCCGCAACTTCAGGCCGACGGGCTCGTGCGACCAGTGCCCGTGCCAGGCGTGCACGGGGGACTTCAGCCTCTGCTGCTCCTACCCGGGAGGTGGAGCCCCGATCTGTGTCGACGGCGACCGGTGCGAATGAGGCACTTCACGACAGCTTGCGCTTCCGGCACGATCGCCGGAGCAGTCCTGGGAGGCCACATGCTCAGCCGCAACTTGCTTGTCTTTCTCTTGTCGATCATCGCCGTGAGCTGCTCGTCCGTGACCGACGCCGACCTCGACCGCCTCGCGGGCGGCGACTCCGACGGCGACACCGACGCCGATTCCGACGCGGACGTCGACGCCGATGCGGACGCCGACGCCGACGCCGACGTCGACGTCGACGTCGACGTCGATTCCGATGCCGACACGGACACCGACGCCGATGCGGATACCGATTCGGATTCGGACGGCGACGCGGACGTCGGGTGCCCCGAGCGGCACGTGTGGTGCGGCGACGGTTGCTTCGATCTGTCCTCCGATCGCGAGCACTGCGGCGACTGCGATGTCCGCTGCTCCGGGGACGAGGCCTGCCAGTCCGGGCAGTGCCGATGTGCCGGCGACGGGTGCGGCTGCCCGGACGGGTTGACCGACTGCGACGGCGGCGGGCCGTTCGACTGCCGGGACCTCGATCGCGACGTCTGGAACTGCGGCGACTGCGGCCGCGTGTGCGAGCTCGGCCTCGTCTGCGACGGCGGCGATTGCCGCTGTCCGAACGGGCTCGTCGACTGCGACGACGGACCCGGCGCCGACTGCCACGACACCGAGAGCGACCCGTGGAACTGCGGCGGCTGCGGATGGAGCTGCGGGGCCGCCGACGCGATCTGCGTGGACGAGGGCTGCGGCTATCCCACCCTCGAGTGCGAATGGTGCCAGGACGGCGAGCGCTGCTGCGAGGTCCGGGACGCACCGTTCTGCTTCCCCGAGCACGAGGCGCCCTGCGAGCGTGACTAGGGCTCGGCGAGCCGTCCCTGCTCCACTGGCCATGCGCTGCGCCATGCCGGACAGCGGTGAAGTCTGTCCATCGCCACGGGGTGCGCGTCGACCGGAGCGGCACGGGCGTTGCTCGCGCTCCCGGGCGTGCCGCGCGCCCCGGGTCCCCCTGCGAGCGAAGCCCGTCCGCGGTCGGCCTTGCTCGTCGTCTGTGCCACCGCCGCGTGCTTGAGCGAGAGCGCGGGCGAGCCGCTCGGCCACTCGCCTGAGTGCAGGGACCGCAAGGTCCCTTCGCTCGCCTGCCCCGACGCCCGCGATGGACAGTGCGACGAGCCGTTCTGGTGCGATCCCGGCACCGACGAGGTGGACTGCCGGGATGCCAGGGCAGCGGGCAGCCCGCCCGCGGCGCTATGCCCGTTCGTGGACGACGGCACCTGCGACGAGCCGGTCTCCTGCGCGTTCGGCACCGACGCCCTCGACTGCGCGTCCGAGGCCCTTCGCCCGCAATGCCGCGACGACGACGAGTCTGCTTGCGCCGCTCTTGCTCTCCCTCCGGCTCCCCTCCCCGCGCGACCGGCCGGCACGTTCACCAGGCCGGGCCTCGGGATCCGCAATCGTCTGCCCGGTCCGATCATCGTCGTCACCGGCTCGTGGGCCGACGGCAACCTGAGCTGGCGCCAGCCGATGTGGCTCAACCCGGCGGAGCGTCGCTGGGACACGTGCGTGAGCAGCGGGCCCCAGATCGCGAACATCTACGACGCCTCGGTCGAAGACGGCGACGCCCGCCGCCGGCGGCTCTTTCGCGGCGTCATCACGCTCGCAGACGACGACAGAAGCTGGGACGCGAGGCCGGATCCCGAGCGGCGAGCCTCGGGGGCCGTGCTCCTGGAGGCGGAATGAGAGGAGGTCGACGCATCTCCCTGCTTGCCGTGATCCCTCTAGGAGTATCGATAGAACCCGCGGCCCGTCTTGCGACCGAGCCAGCCCGCCGCGACGTAGTTTCTCAAGATCGTGGGAGGCCGGTACTTGTCGTCGCCCAGCTCGCGGTGCATCACGTCGGCGATGTACAGGTAGGTGTCGAGCCCGATGAGGTCCGCGAGGGCCAGAGGGCCCATCGGGTGGTTGAGGCCGAGGTGGATCCCCTTGTCGATGTCGTCGGCGGACGCGAGACCCTCCTGCAGCGCGAAGCAGGCCTCGTTGAGGAGCGGGACGAGGATCCGGTTGACGATGAAGCCGGGGGAGTCCTTCGTCGTGATCGTGGTCTTCCCCAGCTTCGCCGCGAGATCGCACGTGACCTGCCAGGTCTCGTCGTCCGTCTGCAGGCCTCTGACCACCTCGACGAGCTTCATGAGCGGCACCGGGTTCATGAAGTGCATGCCGATGACCTTCTCGGGGCGAGTGGTCGCGGCGGCGATCTTCGTGATCGGTATCGACGAGGTGTTGGACGCGAGGATCGCCCCTCGTGGAACCGCCAGGTCGAGCTTGCGGAAGAGGCCCAGCTTCAGGCTCTCCTCCTCGCTCACGGCCTCGATCGCGAAGTCGACCTTGCAGAGGGACTCGGCCCCCACGCCGGTCGAGATCCTGGAGACGATCGCGTCCCGCTCCGGGCCGCCGAGCTTGCCCTTGTCGACGAGCTTGCCGAGAGCAGAAGCGATGGTCTCCTTGCCGGCCTGCGCGAGCGGACCCGTGGCGTCCGCGAGCACGACCCCGTGCCCCGCTTGCGCGGCCACCTGCGCGATCCCGCGCCCCATCTGTCCGGCGCCGAGGACTCCGATGCGTTCGATCATCGCGAGCTCCTCTCGACGACCAGCGCGAGCGCCTCGCCACCGCCGATGCACAGGCTCGCGACGCCTCGCTTCGCCTGCCGGTCCTGCATCGCTCCGAGGAGGGTGACCACGAGCCGCGCCCCGGTCGCGCCGATCGGGTGACCGAGCGCCACGGCGCCGCCGTTCACGTTCACTCGAGCGGCGTCGAGCCCGACCTTCTGGATCGCGGCCATCGCCACGACCGCGAAGGCCTCGTTGATCTCCCACAGGTCGATGTCCGCTTTTCCGAGGCCCGTACGCCGAAGGACGGCCTCGATCGCCCCGACCGGCGCCGTCGTGAACCACTCCGGCGCCTGCGCGTGCCCGGCCCAGCCCACGATCCGGGCCAGCGGCTCGAGACCGCGCTTCCGCACGGCCTCGTCCGAGGCGAGCACGAGCGCCGCCGCGCCGTCGTCGATCTTCGACGCGTTCGCGGCCGTGACCGTCCCGTCCTTCTCGAACGCCGGCTTGAGCGCGCCCATCTTCTCCGGCTTTCCGCGGCCAGGCTCCTCGTCCTCGGCCACGACGACCTCGCCCGTCTTCTGCGGGATCTTCACCTTCGCGATCTCGCGCGCGAAGCGTCCCTCGGAGATCGCGGCGAGCGCCCTCGAGTACGACTCGCGCGCGTAGGCGTCCTGGGCCTCGCGAGTGAATGCGAGCTCGCGGGCGCAGAGCTCGGCCGCGTTGCCCATGTGGAAGTTCTTGTACGGATCCCACAGGCCGTCGTGGATCATGCCGTCGACGAGCTGGCCGTGGCCCATTCGATAGCCGGTCCTCGCCTGCGCCAGGTAATAGGGCACGCGGCTCATCGACTCCATGCCGCCCGCCACGAGGATGTCGCCCTCGCCCAGCCGGATCGCCCGCGCCGCGAGGATCACCGACTGCAATCCCGATCCACACACCTTGTTGACCGTCGTGCAGGGCGTCTTCTGCTCGATCCCCGAGAAGAGCGCGGCCTGCCGCGCCGGCGCCTGCCCGATCCCGGCCGAGAGCACGCACCCGAGAAACACCTCGTCGACGTCGCGGGCCGCAATCCCCGCGCGCTCGAGGGCCGCCCGGATCGCGACCTCTGCCAGCCGCGGCGCCGCGACGTCCGCGAGAGCTCCCAGCAAGGAGCCGATGGGAGTCCGGGCGCTCCCGACGATGAACACCTCGCGCTGGGCCATGTGGACCTCCTTTGACGCTTTCGAGCTCCGGCCCTAGCACCGGGGCGGCGCCCGGTCAACGACGGCCGTCAGCGCCGCTCCGCAGAGGCGTGATACTCTGCGCGCATGCAAGCGCCCCCTTCGCTCGAGCCGTTCGCCTGGTTTGGCGGTGGAATGGTCATCTTCGTCATCGTGATGATCCTCATCAGCGTCGCGGCCACCGTCATCCCGGTGGTGCTCGTGTTCAAGTGGCTCGGCAAGAACAGGGCCCAGCGGCAGGCGCTCTTGCAGAGCGGCGCGCCCGGACAGGCGAAGATCCTCGCGATCGGCCAGACGGGGATGTACATCAACAACAATCCGCAGGTGCAGCTCGCGCTGGAGGTCACGCCGCAGGTCGGCGGCGCCCCGTTCCAGGTGACCATCAAGGGCGTCGTTCCCATGATCGCGCTCTCGCGCGTCCAGCCGGGCTCGGTCGTCCCCGTGCGATACGATCCCGCGAACCCGATGAACCTGGCGATCGACTGGGTCTCCATCGGCGT
This sequence comes from Deltaproteobacteria bacterium, assembly GCA_016190375.1. Lineage (GTDB taxonomy): Bacteria > Myxococcota_A > Polyangia > JACPQR01 > JACPQR01 > JACPQR01. The sequence continues at coordinate 17,284 of JACPQR010000108.1, read as the reverse complement.
CATGGTGTGAGGGATCGGGCTCGGCTCGCCGCCGCCGCCCTACTCTCCGGGGCGGCGGGACCGGGGATCGGCGCCGAATAGGCAGCCGTCTCATCCGTCAAAGCCCAATTGCTTGATCTGCCAAGCCAAGAAGCGGTAGGGAGGAGTCCATGCGTACGAGACTCGTGTGCTTTTCCTTGCTCCTGGCCTCCGCAGCGCCCTCGCCGGCCCTGGCAGAGAGCGGCTTTCTGAACATCCACCTCGAGCCCGGCATCGCGCTCCCCGCGGGCGGCTACCTGAAGGACGTGTACCCGTCGGGCCAGAGCCCCATCGGTCTTCACGGGGCCCTCGGGATCGACGTTCAGCCGTTCTCCCCGATCGGCTTTCAGCTCCGCTACGCCTTCGCGACCTTCCCGCCGCCGGACGGGTCGGGTCCCGACGCCAAGAACTTCAACGACCACGGCATCACGCTCGGCGTCCGCTGGCGAATCCTCGACAACCGCGAGGGCTATCAGCTGAGCGGAGGGGACATCCTCGGCAACCTCTGGCTCGAGGGCAACGCCGGCTACCATAGCGTCTTCGACACGGGGACGCTGGGCCTCGACTTCGGCGCCGGCTACGAGGCCTCGCTCATCGAGCCCATCCAGGTCGGCGTCTTCGGCCGCATGTACCTCGTGGATCTCTTCGCGGAAGACGACGCGGGGACCGTGGGCCTGGACGAGGGCTCGCCGTCGATCTTCATCATCGGCGGACTCTCGATCAGCTTCGAGCTCTTCGGAGCGCCGGCCGCGCAGGACAGCGACGGCGACGGCATCTCGAACGAGCGCGAGCTCAACGCGACGCACACCGACCCGCACAACCCCGACACCGACGGCGACGGACTGGGTGACGGCGTCGAGGTGACCTCGGGCCGCACCGATCCCCGAAACCCCGACACCGACGGCGACGGCGCGGCAGACGGGCAGGAGGACGCGAACCAGGATGGAACCCGCCAGCCCACCGAGCCGGACGCGACCGTCGCCGACACCGATGGCGGCGGCGTTCGCGACGGATGGGAGCTCGCGAACGGAAAGAATGCCCTCGAGCCCGCGGATGACGACAGCGACGGCGACGGCGTCAAGGAGGACGTCGACCAGTGCCAGGGCACCGAGAGAGGAACGGAGGTCGATGCCCGCGGCTGCGCGCTCCTCAGGCCCCAGCTCGTCCTGCGCGGCGTGAACTTCGCCTTCAACAGCGCCGACATCGACCCGTCGTCCTTCCGCGAGCTCGATCAGGTCGCGCGGATCCTCAAGGACAACGCCGACGTCAACGTCGAGATCGGCGGCCACACCGACAACGTCGGCGGCCGCGCGTACAACGAGCGGCTGAGCCAGGCTCGCGCCGAGTCCGTGAGGAACTACATGATCTCGAAGGGCATCAACGGCGACCGCCTCACCGCTCGCGGCTACGGCATGTCCCGCCCGACCGCGCCCAACACCACGGAGGAAGGCCGCGCCCAGAACCGCCGCATCGAGTTCACCCGCCAGGACCAGCCCGAGGGCGGCGCGCAGGAGGAGTAGGCACCGACGATCATCACCTGGGGGCGCGAACGCCCGAAGCACGGGACGCGGCCTGCTCGGCAGGGGTGGCCCAGCCGACGGAAGCGATCTCGTGCCACGGAAGGACCTGCGCCTTGGCCCGGCGCTGTCCGGACGCTCCACCGTAGACGACGTAGGCGCGGGAGGCGCGTCCGATCGCCGTCAGAAGGGCCGATAGCTTGTCGAGCGAGCCGAAGAAATCGGGCGCGATCGTCTGGGCCGATTTCGCCTCGACGAGCAGTGCGACCTCGCCAGCGTTCACGAGCAGGTCGACCTCGAGCCGCTTCGCGTCACGGTAGTGGTACAGCGCGGGTTCGAGGCCGCGATGCGCGCGAGCCTTGAAGATCTCGGAGGCGACCCAGCTCTCGAAGAGCGCGCCCCTGAGCGGATGATGGGCGAGCTGTCCGGGATCCCGGATGCCCAGCAGGTGGCAGGCGAGCCCGGAGTCGAAGAAGTGCAGCTTCGGCGCCTTCACGGCCTGGCTCGTCACGTTGACGTGCCACGCCGGCGCGCGGAAGCAGATGAAGCTCGCCTCGAGGACCGAGAGCCAGGCGCGTGCGGTGTCGTGCGTGATGCCTGCGTCGGACCCGAGCGCGGACAGGTTGACCTCCTGCCCGGTCCGCGCTGCGCAGAGCTTCAGGAAGGTCGCGAAGGTCGAGAGCTCGGTCACGCGCAGGAGCGCACGAACGTCTCGCTGGACGTAGGTCGAGACGTAGTCGGAGAGCCACCTCACCGGCGGGATTCGACGATCGTGAATGCGCGGGTATGCCCCCGCGAAGAGCGTGTCCCACAGCGAGCTCGGCGCCGCCGGGAAGCGTTCGAGCTCGTTCAAGCCAGGTGGCAAGAGGTAGAGAATGGCCGTGCGACCAGCGAGCGACTGGCTCACCGCCGCCGACAGGCCGAGATGCTGCGAGCCAGTGAGGACGAAGCGTCCGGGAACGGGGTTCTCGTCGACGTCGACTTGCAGGTAACTCAGTAGCCCCGGCGCGTTCTGGACTTCATCGATCACGGCGCCTCGCCGATACTCTGCGAGGAAACCTCGGGGATCCACCGCAGCGAAGTCGCGAACGTCGAGAGCCTCCAGCGAGACGTACGGCTTGCGAGGGAAGATCGCCTTGCAGAGCGTCGTCTTCCCCGACTGCCGGGGCCCGGTGACCGTCACGACGGGATACAGGCGCGCCACCGCGCGAAGCGTCCGACCCAGGTCGCGGTTGATCATCCGCCGATGCTCGCGGCGCTCGGCATGACCTGTCAATTCAATTTACAATCGATGCCGGGACTAGGGCGGTGGCTCGGGCGCGCCGACCGGAGGCGACGCCGGTGGCACGGGCGCGCCGACAGGGGGTGAGGCGGGCGGCGGCGGGGCTCCGACCGGCGGGCTGGGCGGCGGCTCCGGCGCACCTGGCTGCGGGCTTGCCGGAGGCTCCGGGGCGCCCGGCTGCGGGTTGGCCGGCGGCTCCGGGGCGCCCGGCTGCGGGTTCATGGGCGGCTCGGGCGCGCCCGGCTCGGGCGAGCCCGGAGCGGGGTTCGTCTGCGGCGGCCACTGCTGCGGCCACTGCTGCGGCCACTGGCCGGGAACCGGAGCGCCGGGCTGCGGTGCCTGCGGGCCCTGCTGCGGCGGCGGCTCCGGCTGGGGCTGCGCGCGCACGGCCGCCGCGGCTCCGCGCATCTGGAACGTCGCGGGCATCCGGACGTCGCGGAAGGTCGGGAAGCGGTAGGCGCGGACCTTCGACCCGAGGCAGTCCTGCATCGTCTGGCTGCCCGGCGCGACCATCACGCTCTTCACCGATCCGTCGCCGTTCAGCACCATCGCGAAGCGAACGACCTGCAGCGTCGGGTTGGTCTGGAGCTCCGTCTCGATGCAGAGGCGCAGCTCGTCGCGGTGGGCATCGAACGTCGCGTTGACCTCCTCCACCGAGAGCCGGAAGGGAACGACCCGCTGGGGTCGCTGCGGCTCCTGAGCGGCCTGGGCCTGCTGCGCCGCGGCCTGCCGCGCGGCCTCCTCCGCCCTGAGCGCGGCCTCCCGCGCCTCGAGCGCCTCGCGGACGTGCTGGCTCACCGGGGCGAGCGTCGACCGCTCGCCCGCGAGCTTCGTCAGGAGCTCCCGCTCTCCGACCTCTCCCAGCCTGACCAGCCCGTCGATAGCGAGCGCGAGCGCCGTCGGGTCCTGGGAGAAGCTCGAGTCGGCATGATAACGAACCACGAAGTCGCGCAGCGGCGGCACGACCGACGCGTCGCCCAGCGCCACCACGGCCGCCACGATCTCCTTGAGCGCTTCGTTCGAGGTCTCGTGGTCCATCATGTGGTCGATCAGCCCCGGCACGGCAGATCGCTCCTGCATCGCGACCAGGGTCGGGGCGACGACCTGCAGCGGGTAGGGCTTGGAGTCCTCGATGAAGTCGTAGTGGCGACCGAGCGCCTCGACGAGGAACGCGCCACCGGTCCGCCGCTCGCGGAGCGAGAGCGCGATGACCTGCTTGAGGGCCTCGGGTGTCGAGCTCTGGGAGTAGATCTCGAGCAGGTCTCGCGTGACCTCGGGGATGTCGAGCTTGGCGAGCTCCCGCAGCGCGAACTGCCGTATGGGGATGAGCCGGTTGTCGGGGTCGAGCACGAGCTCGGTCAGTCGCGCGCGCAGCTCGACTGGAGCGGGGGCCTCCATGTTGGCCTCGGGCGCGAAGCCCGTCAGGTCGAACGCGACCGAGGCGATCTCGCTGCCGGTGCTCGTGTGCCAGCGCGGCTGGCCGGACGCCGCGTCCAGCATCAAGAGCTCGCCGTCGTCGCCGGCGAGGAAGACTCCGCTCGCCGTGACCTGCATGCCGGACAGATCCTTGCCGTGCCGGTAGGCCCACTTGATCGAGCCCGTCGCCGCGTCGAAGGCGAAGACGAAGCGGTAGTAGAGGAGGTAGATGGTCCCGTCGGCGATCCCCAGCTCCTGGCCCGTTCCCGTCGTCGCCGCCGGCCGCCAGTGGAAGCGGATCCGATCGCGTGCGTTGCGTCCGCCCGTGGGCGGCGCGAAGGCGTCGTAGAAGAACTCGGGCTGCCCCGGGATCTCGCGAACGACCGGCGCGAAGTACGTGGTGTCCTCTTTCGTCCCCGCCGACGAGCGGGTGTCGAGCCGGTAGATGCCCTTGGAGCCGTAGTAGACGCCCTCGGCGGTCGCGAGGACCCAGCTCAGGACGTCGTCCGTGAGCCTGATGCGCGCGAGCTCGTCGCCGGTTCGACCGTCGAGGACCGTGAGGTTCTGCCTGTCCCACGGCACGAACACGAGACCGCCGCGCGCGGCCGGGACGCCGAGCGCCTTGTCGACCATCTGATCCCACAGCTTGCCGCCGGTCTCGGCCCTGAGCGCGGTCACACGCGCGATCCGCGCTCCGCCGGGCACGGCCGCCGTGACGTACACGACGCCGTCGTCGTAGGCGGCGCCGAGGTACTGCATGCCGGCGCAGTCGTGACGCCACATCTCGTGGCCATCCTGCACGGAGTACGCGACGACGTCGCGGTCCGCGCCGACGAGGAAGACCGGTCCCGCGACCGTGGGCCTCGAGGCCGGCGCCGCCGGCACCCGGAACACCTCGCGACCGGCCGCCGGGTCGTAGCCCACGATCGATCGCTTCGTGCTGCGCTTGAGCGCGTAGGTGGTCGCGATGACCATCGGACGGCCCGACGTGTTGCTCGGTCGCTCCTGCGCCGCCGGCGGCGGAAGCCTGCCGAGGATCGAGCGCACGTCGTCCTGGTTGTTGTCGCGGAAGAGGTTCGAGAACGATGTCTGCGAGAACTGGCTCGCGCACGCACAGAGCCAGAGACAAGCGAGGCCGACGAGCGGGCGCATCTCAGTTTCCTCCCGGCTGGACGGTAGCGGCAGGCGCCGGAGGGTTCACGGGCCTGGCGGGCGGCCTCGGGCTGGCCTCGTCGGGGATCCGGCGGATCGCCTCCTCCGCGGCCTGCCGGACGCGGCTGTGGTCCGATTCGGGGAGCGACGCCACGTAGGCGATGAGGAACCTCTTCACCTGGGGGCCGGCCAGGTCCAGGAGCTTCTCGACGACCACGAGCTTGGCGGCTTCGGGGAAGTCGCGCCGACCGAGGAACTCCTTGAACCCGGGCAGGACGAGCGGAAGGGGCCGCCGGCCGAGATAGGCCAGGAGCTCCTCGGACGACTGCGCGCTGCCGAGCTGACCTATGGCGACCGCGGCCTCGGGCACGCCTCGCTCGAACGCGCGGAACAGCACCGGCAGGGACGCGGTGGCGCCCGTCCGACCGAGCGCGAGCGCGGCCGCGCCCCGCACGCGCGAGTCGCTGTCCCTCAGACCCTGCTCGAGGGCCGGGCGCACGCGAGGATCGCGAATCGACGCGATCGCGTCGATCACCTTCGTCCTCACGTTGACGCGCCGGTGGCGCAGGTAGTCGAGGAGCGCCGGGAGCGCCGTGGGACGGGCGAGCGAGCCGAGAGCCTCCACGATCGCCTCCGTATAGATGTCGGCCGGCCCGGTCCTGAGCAGCGCGACGAGCGGGTCCACCGCGGTCGGCGCCTCGGAGACGCCGAGGAACTGGATCGCGTCGCGGACCTGATCGAGGTTGTCGCTCTGGAGCTTCGCGATCGCGTCCCGGATCTCGGTCGCGGTGGGCCGCCGGCTGGTCTGTGCGAGCGCGTCGGCCGAGAGGAGCGCGATCGCGAACAGGGGTGCCGCCAGAAGCGGCGTGCGGGGGCGAGACAAGCCTGCCATCCCCTCCTCCTTACAGTAGACCCCAAAAAGTCTTTGGAAGTCGTGGGTTCTTAGCAACCGCCGCAAGGTTGGTCAAGGCTCGCCACTTCTCGAACCTTCGGCGCACTCACATCGCCGACAACCTTGACCATTCGCCTCTCCCATCGCCAAGATTCCCGGTCCTTTGTCGCACAGGCCCCCCAGCTCTCGCGCCCGCCGGATCGGCTGGATGCTGATCAAGCTCCTCGTCGGGCTCGGATTGCTCGGCTACATGGCGAGCCGCAGCCCACTCGAGGACCTGAAGAACGCGTTTCTCGCGGTCCGGTTCCCGACGATCGCCTGGGGTCTCCTCCTCTACGCCGGCTCGATGTGGATCGCCGGCCTGCGCTGGCGTGTCCTGTTCGCGGCGTACGGGGCCAGGCGGACGTTCCCCGTCCGCCACCTCGTCTCCCTCTACATGACCGGCCTGTTCTTCAACACGTTCCTTCCGGGAGCCGTCGGCGGCGACGTTCTCAGGGCGCACCTGGTTCGGGGAGCCTACGACTCACCCCTGGCGTCCTACGCGGCCGTCCTCCTCGAGCGCGTGTTCGGCTTCGCCGCGCTCGCCTGCCTGTCCGCTCTCGCGTTGACGGCGAGGCTGTCGACGAGCGACGCATCGGACTTCGCGCCATACCTGATCGCGAGCGGCGTGGCTGTCGCCGCGACCATCGGCGGCGCATTGCAGGCCCCGGCGATCGCGCGCCGGCTCGCCACGAGGCTGCAGGAGCGGGGGAGGATAGGCCAGCTCTTCGGGCTGCTCGCCAGGACACCCGACCTGGCCCGGCCGGGGCTCCTCGTCTGGGCGATGGCGCTCTCGTTCGGCACGCAGCTCGTAGGCGTCTTCGCGACCTACCTCGTGACCCGCGACCTCTGCCCCTCCGTGACCTTCGTCGACTGCCTCCTCTACGTGCCGCTGGCGAACATCGCCTCGTACTTCCCGATGACCTTCGGCGGTCTCGGGGCGCGCGAGGCGACGTTCGTCGCGCTCTTCGCCCGGATCGGCGTGCCGGAGCCCAGCGCGCTGGCGACCTCGCTCGTCGTCTTCGGCCTGCTCGTCGCTCTCGCGCTCGCCGGCGGGGTCATTCACCTGATCTCGCCCGTGGAGATCCCAAAGGAGCCCCCCGGCGCGTTGCCCGATTCTTAGCTGTCCTCGGGCCGACGTGCTATTGAAGCTCCGTGCTCGTTCCCCAGACGAGCCGAGCCCGTTACTCCCGTCGGCGCCAGACGGTGAGGATCGTCCTGGCGTCGGCCGTCATGGCCACGCTCGCCGGCGCCTTCGCGGCTCCGCCGCCTGCGGTTCGGGGCGACGAGAAGGCCGCTCTCGCCGCGGCCCTCGGGCCCCGGGGTCTGGCGGCGCGGCCCGCCGACGTGGCCTTCCTCACCCGACCCAACGCGGGCCTCGAGCGCAGGCTCGCCTTCGTCCTGGCGCGCCGCCGGAGCGAGCCGCGAGACCTCTACCTCGTCGAGGCGCGAGTCGCTCCGACCGGGCGCGTCCTGTCGATCGGCGACGTGACGAACGTCTCGCGCTCCATCGGCGCCGACGAGACGAGCCTGACCGTCCGGTTCCCGTTCGCGGCCTACGCCACCCTGACCGACGCGGGTGTCGTCGCCGTCACGCTGCTCGACACGACAGGAGAAGACCCGGAGCTGACGCGCGACTGGTCTGGATTGTGGAAGCTCGCCAACCGGATCACGAGCTACCAGGACACCGGGCTCTTCCGCGGGATGCGCCGGCGTCGTTACGAGCTTGCCTCGCCCGCTGGGTCCGCCCGCCTCGCGCTCCGCGCCGGCAAGCTCCACGCGGACCTGGCGCGAGGTGCCCGGATCGTGATCGACCCGCGCAGAGACGCGCCTACGCATGGAGCCGAGCTCGCGACGCTGCGGCGTGAGGTCAAGGCGCAGCCGGGGCTCATCGGGTGGGCGGTCGACACCGTTCGCGCCATCTCCTGGGTCGGCCCCGAGCCGATCGAATGGCTCGAGCACACCGCCTTCGGCTTCCTCGACGCGGGCAAGCAGGCGTACTACTCCGTCGCTCCGACCGAGAGCGCGGCGGAGCTGCAGCACGAGCTCGGCGTCGACGCGGCCGGAACCGCGCTGACCTCGGCGCCGAATCCGGAGCTGGGCTGGCCCCCGGCGAACCTGCGGCCGATCCTGCGCGACCACGTCGACGGCGAGGGCGTATGGGTGGCGGTCGCCGGCGGGCCCTTCACCGCCCAGAACCCGGGCGCGCCGCCCGCGTTCTACACGACGTTCCTGAGGCCGGACGCTGATCGAGCGTACACCCGCCTGTTTCTGACGGTCTGGGATCCCCGGCAGGTCGAGCTCGACGTGCGCGCCGGAACGCGCGAGCCCGAGGACGAGACCGGCGTCGCGGGCGACGGCCAGATCCCGCGCGACCGCGACGTCCTCTTGCGCTTCGCGGCCGGCTTCAACGGTGGGTTCCAGGCGCTGCACGGCGAGTACGGAATGGGCCAGAACGACCGGGTCCTCTTGCCGCCGAAGCCCTGGTCGGCGACCGTCGCCCGCCTGCGCGGCGGACGGATCGCGTTCGGCACCTGGCCGAGCACGAGCCCCACGGGCGGCCAGGGCGTCGGAGTGCCCGTGCCCCACGAGGTCGAGTCGTACCGGCAGAACATGACGGTCCTCGTCCAGGACGGCGTGGTCGATCCCTACCGGCGCCCCTGGTGGGGCACGGCGCCGGAGGGGTCGTCCGAGCCCGCATACACGGTGAGGACCGGGCTCTGCCTCACCGAGCAGAAGTTCGTGGTCTACTTCTGGGGCCTGAGCCTCTCGCACCTGGCCCTCGCCGAGGCCATGCGCGCGGCCCACTGCAGCTACGGCGTCCACCTCGACATGAACGCCGGCCACTCGGGCTTCGAGTACTACCGGGTCACGGAGGCGGGGCGCCAGCCGCCGCTCGAGCACCCTCTGGAGCGCAACCAGGAGGCAGAGGGCGAGGTCCCCGGCGTCGACGGCCTGTTCTTCCGCGCCAGGCGGATGGTGCGGGGGATGGGCCACATGAACTTCCCCAGGTACATCCGCCGCGACCCGCGGGACTTCATGTACCTCTTGCTCAAGCCCATCCTGCCGGGAGAGAACCTGCCGGCGCTGCCCTCCGCGAGGCCCGGCGAGGGCGAGTGGATCGTCGAGGGCCTGCCCAACGATGGCTTCCCCTGGGCGTTCGCCCGGACGTTCGTGCGTCCCGACCCCTCCGATCCGTCGACCGTCGTCCGCGTCGCGAAGGTCGACCCGCGCAGGGTCCGGCTCGCGCCCCCTGACGCCGGTGGCGGATCCCTGGGGGCGCTCGTCCCGCCTGCCCCGCCGGCGACGAGCTCTCCGCTCGGCCTGGAGCTAATGGACGACCGGTTCGTGATCGCCCCGGGCGGCTCGCCGGCAGCGACCGGCGTCCCGCTGCGAGGAGCCGGGGCCTCCTGCCAGGCCGCCGTCGGCGTCGACTCGAACGGAATCCTCGTGTACGTCGAGGGCGCGCCGCCCGAGTCCCTCGCGCGCGCCCTGGCGCTCGCGCACGCCGAGCCCGGGATGGCCCTGTGCGGTCCCGAGCCGCGATTCGAGTTCCATTTCGGCGAAGGCCGCGTCGGCCGACTCGACGAGCGCGCCCCCTCGCCCACGCCGTCTCACGCCGTGCGGTTCTACGGCTGGGACCCGCCGGCAGCCGAACGCCTGTTCCCCGACGTCCCGATCGTCCCACCGATGATCTGGTTCCCCCAGCAGAAGGTCCGGATCCGATACTTCCACGAGCTGCAGCCGATCAACCCCGCCGGAGCTCCACGTCCGCTGTCGACTCAGGCTCCGTGATCCGAGCCTCGCTGGCTTCAGGCGCGTCGCGCTTGCCGATCTCGCCAGCACGGGCGAGAGCCGAGCGGAAGACGATCGGACCCACGAGCTGGCTGACGAGAATCGTCCCGAGAAGCAGCGTCGCGGCCCCCTCGCCCCACGGGGGAAACTGCTCCGCTATGAGGTTGGCGAGCCCGAGGGAGATGCCGGCTTGAGGGAGCATCCCGGTGTGGATCCGGCGCGCGAGATCGGGATCGAGCCGTGACAGGCGGGCGCCGACGCGGCAGCCGACCAGAAGCCCGGTCGCTCTCACCACCGCCAGAAGGACGGCCCAGCCGGCCACCGCGAGGAACAAGCGAAGGTGGACCTCGGCGCCGACGACCGCGAAGAAGACGGCGAACGTGGGCATCGCGGCCGGCTCGGTATGTCGGATCACCTCGTGCCCGCTGACGGGGCTCACGTTCTCGAGGAAGAGGCCGGCGCTCAGCCCGACGAGGAGCGGATCGAGGTGGAGCGCGCCGCCTGCCTCGGCGACGACGAAGCAGACCCCGAAGATGAACAGCCCGATCTTGACGCCGACGCGCCACACGTACAGCCAGACGATCGTTCCCACCGCGACGCCGGCGGCTATCGAACCGCCGACGTGGGCCGCGAGGGCGCCCCAGCCGCCCGGGCCGCCTTCACCGGGGAAGGACCAGCGCACGGCGGACTCGGTCAAGGAGAACGTGACGACGATGACCAGGTCGGCCAGGACCACGATCGACAAGGCGAGCTCCGTGAGCGGTCCCTTCGAGCGCGTCTCGGAGATGATCCCCATGACGACCGCGGGCGAGAGCGCCGTGAGCACCGTGGCGCATACCAGCGACACCACGACCCTCTGGCCCGCATCGAACCCCCGCGTGAACGGAAGCCAGAACGACAGCACCAGGAGGAGCAGGAAGACCAGGGTGAACGCCATGAGCAGAGCCCCGGCGCCGACCGAGACGATGCTCCGCATCCGGGGCAGGAGGCTCCTGAGGTTGAGCTCGCAGCCCGCGGTCAGGGCGATGAGCCCGACCGCAACTCTCTTCACGACAGTCAGGTCGTGGACCATGGGAGGCGTGATCAGCCCGAGGATTTCGGGTCCGAAAACCGCGCCGCAGAGGATGAAGCCCGTCAGTTGAGGCATTCCCAGCGGCTTCAACACGTGGCCAGCCTGGATCGCGGCGAGGAGCAGGAAGCCGAACGCCAGGGCCGCGCCGGATCCCGCCGCCTCGCTGCCCGGCGGCAGGAACGAGCGGGCCGCGAACGAGAGCACGGCGAGCAGCGCCAGGAGGATCGTCGCCCGTGTCACGGTTCCTCTCCGCTCGAATGCGTCCTGGCCGGAAGGGGAACCGGGACCGGCTCGGGCGCCTCGGTGGGCAGCCTGGCCCGACCCGAGAGGCGCTGCAGCGCCCTGACCACGAGCTCGGTGAGGATCCCCCCGATGATCACGGCGTTGATCCCCCAGCCGATCCTGTCGGCGTGCCCGGTGTGGGCGTACAGCGTCGCGGCGGCGACGATGACCACGATGGAGATCGGGCTCTGGGGCATGAGCGCCAGCGCGAGGTCGGCGGCGTCCGGGAGCTCGTCGGACCCGACGCGCCGCGCCAGCCGTGCGCCGAGCCACTTGCCCGCGACGCGGGCGAAGACGAACACCGGCGCGACCGCCCAGCCCTGCCAGGCCCACGGGTTCCAGGAGGCGCCGACCACGACGAGGAAGACGAGGTACAGCGGTCGCTCGACCTCGACCAGGATCTTGCGAACCCCGATCTCGTCCGAGAGCGGGAGGTTCGCGAGGAGCGCGCCCGCGATCGCGCAGACGACCGGGACCGAGAGGGCCAGGTGCTCGGCCATGCCCGCACAGAGCGCGACCGCGCCCAGGAGGAGCGCGAGCTCCTCCGTCGCGGTCTTCGCGCCCCTGAGGAGCACGTAGGTGACGATTCCGAGGACACCGCCGAGGCCGAGGGTGACCAGGAACCACGCGCTCGAGGGCAGGACCCACAGAACGTTCTCGACCGTGGGTCGGAAGAGGATCGCGACGATCCCGAGCGCCACGAGCGCAGTGACCTCGTCCACGTCGGTGATCGCGCCCACCATCCGCGCTCGCCGTTCACCGACCACGTGCCCGAAAGCCTCGATGGCGATCGGCGCGCTCGGCGCCGCACAGGCGGCGAAGACGAGGGCGTCTCGCGCGAAGCCCGCGTTCCGCCACGGCACGCCCAGGAGCACCAGCGCGATCGAGCAGGCTGCGGCGGTGGTCGCCATGGGCACGATCGACTCGAGCGCGATCACGCCGCCGAGCGATCGCGGCATTCGATCGAGCTTGCGGACGTCGAAGCTCATCCCCACGACGAACCCGATCCACCCGAGCCCGAACTCGAACGCCGGCCGGAGGTCCCCGAGGATCTCGGGCGTGAGGATCCCGACCGCCCGCTGGCGGAAGATCGCGCCGATCAGCAGGAACGGCAGGCCGGAGGAGAGGAGGACCGTGATGCCGAAGCGCCGCTCCAGGCGCCGCACCTCCGGGTGCGCGGCGAGGACCGCGAGGGCGAGCGCGGCGCTCAGGCCCATCACCACCCTCGCGACGTGTCCGTGCCCCACGGTTAGAGCGCTACTCCGGCAGAGAAGAACATGCCCAGCGTCAGCCTGGACAGGATCGCCATCTCGAGATCGAGGCGCACGACGATGGGGTTGAACCGGAAGAGAACGCCGCCGTCGAGCGACCCGCCGATGTCCACGCCCGTGGTCGAGACCTCTCGATCGCCGACGCGCACGTCGAGCATGGAGAGGCCGAGCGCAGGCCCGAGGCCCACCACGAAGGTCGCGGCCCCGCTCACCGCGACACACAGGGCGCCGCGAAGGTCGAAGCGCAGGCGGGTCTCGCCGGCGCGGGTCGTCTCGCTGCCGTCCTCCACGGAGCCCCCGATGCCGACGTGGGCATCGACGCAGGCGAGGCGGTGGAGCCGCAACGTCCCTGCGACGCCGTAGAGCGGCGTCGACTCGAGCCCGGCGCCGATGCTGTCCGACTCGAGCTCCACGCCCACGCTCGGACCGGCGCTCCAGCGCTCCGGGTCGACCTGTCGGGCGCCCGCGATGGCCGGCAGCAGGAGCACCGAGAGAACCGCGAGGGACCTCATTGGCAGGTGCTCATGTAGATCGCCGCGGCCGGGAGCTGCTCCTCGAACACCGCGCACGCGGCGGCGCTCTGGTCCGTCTCGAGCTCGAGGACGAAGGGGTCGAGCAGCCAGGCGAAGCCGAAGTCGTCCGGCGCCTGGCTCCATGGAGGCTCGTCGCGAAGCCGCTGCCCGAACGCGCGCTGCGCCTCCACGAGGGCACGCGCCAGGACCGTTCGATCGACGTCGATTCGCCAGAGCGCGGAGGCGAGCGCCGACCCCGCGACGTACGGATCGTACGCCTCGGGAACCACGTCCGCCGTCTCGAGGAGGGCCTCGTCGTAGATGACGGGCAAGGAGAGATCGCGCGAGGCCGGCATGAGCTCCTCGTCCACGCTCCACCGGATGAAGTCCGGATCGCCCGTCTCGGCTGCCGCGAAGAAGTCGGAGAGCGCCTCCGTCGTCGACCGCAGGTGGTTGGCCGTACGGTCGGCGAGGCGCCCCGAGAGGAGCTGGAGCCGCGCCGCATCGTCGTAGACGAGCTCGTCGAAGATCGCGTGACCGTACTCGTGGATGACGACGCCCCGGTTCATCCCCAGGGGCAGCGTCTGGAGCAGGTCGAAGCGCGTCACGGCCAGGAAGCGGACCCCGAAGAAGTAGAGCGCGTTGTCCGTGAGCGCGAGCTCTTCGGATCCGATGGTCATGTGCACGAACGGCAAGTAGTAGACGTCGAGTGGATCCTCGAGGCTCGCCCCGAGGCCGGCGAAGTAGGCCTGCGCTCTCTCGAGGTGGTGATACATGGTCGTCAGCGCGAAGGCGTCGAAGTCGCGCGGGTACAGCGCTCCGTCCACGTTCGCCCATCGCGGGCGCACCTCGCCGCCCGCGTCCACGAGCATCGCGTCGCGGTACGCCCCGACGTCGTCGGGGATGTCCACGGGGACGACCAGCGAGATGTCGCCGAGGCCCCGCAGGGCGGCCGCTTCTCCAACCAGGGCCGAGGCATCCTCGAGGGTCGAGATCGTCCGGACGACGGGCCCGTACTCGCCGCCCTCGAAATCGGCCACCAGAGCGCGCACTTCCCCTCCCCCGGAAGGGCCGCACCCGAGCGCCAGGAGGGCCGCGAAAACCCCTGCGATGGGCGGCGATGGCGACACTGTGGGTGACTGTATCAGAGCCCGGCCACGCCAAGGAACGACGCCGCGACGCGGTCTACCCGCGTTGACGGTGCCTGTATGCTCGTGTAGAACCACGGGGATTCCGTACGAACGGAGCGCGGTGCATCGGGAGGCCAGGCCTTGAAGAAGCCAATCCCCTTCGGCAAGTACTATCTGCTCGATCGAATCAACGTCGGCGGGATGGCCGAGGTCTTCAAGGCCAAGGCCTATGGCGTCGAAGGGTTCGAGCGGCTCGTCGCGGTCAAGCGCATCCTGCCGTCCATCGCCGAGGACTCCGAGTTCATCGAGATGTTCATCGACGAGGCGAAGATCTCGGTGCAGCTCACCCACGCCAACATCGCGCAGATCTTCGATCTGGGGAAGGTCGCCGACGCCTACTTCATCGCCCTCGAGTTCATCCACGGCAAGGACCTGAGGGCGATCTTCGACCGCGCGAGGAAGAAGGGCGAGCCGATCCCGATCCCGATGGCGTGTTACGTCATCATGAAGCTCTGCGAGGGGCTCGACTACGCCCACAACAAGAAGGACGCCGCCGGACGCGACCTGAACCTCGTCCATCGCGACGTCAGCCCCCAGAACATCCTCATCTCGTACGACGGCGAGGTGAAGATCATCGACTTCGGGATCGCCAAGGCCGCGGGCAAGGCGTCGAAGACCCAGGCCGGGATCCTCAAGGGCAAGTTCGGCTACATGAGCCCCGAGCAGGTGCGCGGCCTGCCGCTCGATCGGCGCAGCGACATCTTCTCGGTCGGAATCGCCCTGTACGAGATCCTCACGGGCGAGCGGCTCTTCGTCGGCGAGAGCGACTTCTCGACGCTCGAGAAGGTCCGCAACGTCGAGATCATGCCGCCCTCGACCTACAACCGGAAGATCCCGGAGGAGCTGGAGCAGATCGTCCTCAAGGCGCTCGCCAAGGACGTGGACGAGCGGTACGCGACGGCGATGGATCTGCACGACGACCTGCAGTCGTTCATGTACACGTCGGGCAACTTCTTCGCGCGCAAGGACCTGGCGGCGTACATGCGCAAGGCGTTCTCGGACGAGATCGCCAAGGAGGCCGCAAAGGACGAGGAGCTCAAGAAGCTCGAGGTGGCGACGAAGTCGTCGGCCTCCGATCTCGACGCGTTCGAGATCGCCGCGCCTCCGAGCCAGCCGCAGCGGATCTCCTCGGCTCCTCCTCCTCCTCCTCCGCCACCTCCGCCGGCTCCGGCGCCCGTCGTCGCGCCCCCTCCTTCCGCTCCTCCGATCGCTGCGGCTCCCCCCGCCGCGACGCTCCCCCAGCGGCCGACCGCGCCGCCCGAGCGTCCCATGGTGAGCCCGGTCACTCCCCACGCGGAGCCCGTTCGCCGCCCCACGCAGCCGCCTCCTCTCGCGACGTCACCGGCGGCTCAGGCCGCTCATGCCGCCGCTGCTGCGGGCGCGCAGCCGGCCGAGCGCGCCGGCGCCGCTCCGGCGATGGCCGCGAGCGTCTCGGCAGCCCCGGCCGCCGCCGCCCGCGAGCTCAAGGCGACGCTGATGGGCCTGCCGCAGATGCCGCCCGTCGACGACAGGTCCGCGCCCGCTCCCGGCGCCGGCGCGGGCCAGCCGGCGCTCGACATGGACTGGGACGAGGACGAGCTCGCGACGAGCGTCTACGCGAACCCGCCCGACGGTTCCGACGAGAAGGCGATGCTGCCCGATCCGGCGACGGCCGCGAAGCAAGCACGGGCTGCCGCGAGGGCCTCTTCGAGCTCGCCGGGGCTGCCGGCGGCGGGCCGACCGACCTCGAGGCCTTCCGCGCCTCCGCCTGCCGCGCCGCCGCCCCGGCTGTCGGTGCCCCCGACCTTCACGCCGGAGCCGCAGCCCTCGCCGCCCAAGGCGGCGATCGCGAAGCAGCCCGCGATCGCGAAGGGGCCGGCGGCACAGCCCGCGCGAGAGCGGTCGGGAGGGGCGGGCATCGCGCTCGTGCTCCTGGCCGTCGTCCTCCTCGGCGCCGGAGGCGTCTATTACTTCTTCCTGATGCCGAAGTACGGCGAGATCGTCCTCGAGACGAGGCCCGCTCAGGTCGCCGAGGTGTCGGTCGACGGCAGGCCCGTGCTCGGAACGGGGTCGCCGTTCACGATACCCGAGCTCGAGGTGGGCGAGCACGCCGTGCGGGTCCAGGCTCCCGGCTACCGCCCCTGGGTGATGCCCGTCACGGTCGAGACCGGAACAACGCACGTCCTGGCCGAGCTCGTGGCGAGCGGCCCCGCTCTGTCCGGCACGGCGCAGCCCTCCGTCGCCCCGACCGTCCCCCCCGCCGCTCCGACTCAGGGCGGCACGGGCTTCTCGCTCGAGACCGAGCCCGCCGGCGCGAAGGTCTTCGTCAATGACCGGGAGCTCGCGCAGACGACACCCGTCCGCGTGACGGATCTCCAGCCAGGGCGCTACCGTGTCAGGGTCGAGAAGTCGCGCTCCTGGGCTCCCATCACGACCGAGATCGACATCGCGGCCGGGCAGATCCTGGAGCTGCCACGGATGCAGCTCACGCTGCGCGAGGTCATGCTCCACGTACGGAGCGAGCCCGCCGGCGCCAAGGTCACTCTCCTCGAGGGAACCGCGCGCACGAGCCTGGGCAGGACCCCGGTCGATCACGCCGTGTCCCCGACTGGCAGCTACCGCCTGCTGTTCGAGATGAGAGGCCGGCCCGACCTCGAGCAGGCCCTCTCGCTTCCCTCCAATCAGGAAGAGACGACGGTCTCGGCGACGATCCCGGAACGGCCCGCCGCCGGGCGAACGAAGGTCGCGGTCGGGCCTCGCGGCGGCCAGCAGCAGGGCGGCCAGCAGCAGGGCGGCCAGCAGCAGGGCGGCCAGCAGCAGGGCGGCCAGCAGCAGGGCGGCCAGCAGCAGGGCGGCCAGCAGCAGGG
>JACPQR010000126.1 GCA_016190375.1 Deltaproteobacteria bacterium | reverse complement strand
TGGCCAGGATCGGGCAATCGGGTCCTCGCTCGCCCGGCTCGCTGAGGTAGTAACAGCTTCCCGCCTCGGGGCCCTCGGCGAACGGCACGCTGAGCGCGTCGGGGTAGGGGCACTCCTCGCCTCCGCCATAAACGTCGCAGACCACCGGGCCGATCACCTGATCCGAGGACGTGAGGAACTGAGCCAGGAGGATCTTGCCGCTCCCGACGAACGCGAACGGCCTGCCGGTCGAGAACTCCTGGCTCTCGTAGGCTCCGAGCGACGACGGCGCGCCGGAGGGCGCCGAGGGGATCCACGTGAGCGTCACCGGATCGGGCCCCGCCGTGATCCGCCACACGTCGTCCTGTCGATCGCCGCGGCCCGCTCGGCTCTGCGAAGGACCCGCCAGGAACTTCGTGCCCCAGGAGGACAGCGGGAACATCTGCTCCTCGAGGTGATCGGCGCAGCAGGTCGCACCGGTCCCGCTCGGGACGATGGTCGCGACGTTGCCGGCGAAGACGGCGACCGGACCGTCGGCGGTCACGCGCGTGCCCGAGAGGTTGCCGAACCCCGCGACCGGCGGGTTTTCCGCCGTCGACTCGAGGTTCAGGATCTCGTAACGGGCCAGGGTCGCGGTGAACGGTCCACGGCCGGCGGAGAGCCCGCCGCCGGGCTCGACGTCGGCGCTCGGCGTGACGGTGACCGCGACCGGCTCCTCGCCGATGCCCACGACCGCGACGAACGCGCCCCAGTTCGCCTCGGTGCCTTCCTCCGGGTTCGAGCTGCCGACGGTCGCGTCGCCCGTGACCGCCAGGTACTCCGAGTCGAGGGCGGTCGTCGGGAGGAGCAGCGATGCGTCGTTCGAGAAGGCCTCCTCGCTGTTGTTGAGCGGGTTGAACTGGTACGCGGTCACGGGCCTCGACGAGATCACCCTGAACGCTCGGCCGTCCGTGCCCGTTCCGTCCACGTTCTGGGGACCGAGCTCGAAGACGCGGACCTGCCGCGGCGCCACCGTCGCGCTGTCGACCTCCTCCTCTCCGTCGCCTCGATCGGTGTAGACCGTGACGCGCGCATCCGACACCGGATCGCCGTTCGACACGACGACCGCGAACTGGCTGTCGCGGGGCGGGGTCTCGATGCCGGGCGCCTCGACGAAGGCGTTCGGCAGATCGACGGCGAAGTACTCGCAGCCCTCGTACGAGCGGCGCGAGGCGGCGCCGGCGCACATATCCTCGCAGCGGCCGAAGCTGCAGACGGTCGGTGCATCGCACTCGTCCTGGGCCTCCATCCGGCCGTCCGAGCACACCCACGGCGTGTCGTCGTCGCAGACCGACACGCCCTCGAGGCACGCGCCGCAACCCTCGGTCTCGATGCAACCCTCGCCGGCTCCCAGGCAGTCGCGCCCGCCGGCATACGAGTCGCCGTCCTCGTTGCAGGTCCACGCGATGCCGCCGATGCAGTCGATGTCGTTGGGCTCGCAGCTCACGGGCCCGCCCTCCCACTCGACCTCGCCGCCGCTGTCGTCGTCGTCCCCGCCGCCGGACGGACACCCGAAGAGGAAGAGAAGCGAAAGCCAGAGGACGCGCATGGACCGAAGCATACCGCGGGGGAGGGGGGGACACGCACCCGGTCCCCAACACGGCGTCATCCTTGCCCTTTCAGAGCATACCGCGCGTTTCGTTCGTGACCCGAGCCCGAGCGCGGGTTCGACTCCAAGGCAGTGCTCGAGCCCGAGTCCCCGTCCCGGTCCGGGCCGGTGTCCGCGCTCGCGATCGCGTCCGCATCCTCCCTGACAGCCTCGGGCCGAGTGAGGTCGTGCGCTGCAGCTGCGGCGCCGGACCTGAGCGCTCGTTGCAAGGGACCGACTTGACAAACATCTTTTGAGGTATATGCAGGGAAGTCGTGACCTCGAGCGAGGTGATCAGGCTCCTGCGGGCCGATGGCTGGGACGAAGTGCGCTCGAGGGGTTCACACCGCCATTTTGCTCATCCGGTGAAGCAGGGCATCGTGACGGTACCGCATCCGAAGAAGGACCTGCCGATTGGTACGCTCAGGAGCATCGAGCGGCAGGCGCGTATCAGGCTGATGAGGTGAGACGATGCGATACGTAGCGTCGGTATCGAAGGAGGGACGGCGGCGTCTGGTGGAGTTCCCTGATTGCCCCGGCTGCCAGACGGTCGCCGAGGCGGGAGAGGACGTGGCCGAGATCGCCAGGGAAGCGCTCGAGGGTTGGCTCGAGGCGCACCTCGTTCGTGGCGGAGCCCCACCGCGGCCGAAGCGCGTCCGGGTACCTGCCGGGGGCCTGGCGGTCACGGTGTCGCCGATGCTCGCCGCCAAGGTATCCATCCGGAGGGCTCGGCTCGACCTGGGCTTGACGCAGGCGCAGCTAGCGAAGCGGGCCGGACTGACGCAAGCCATGGTCGCTCGCATCGAGGACCCCGACTACAACCCCACGCTCGAGACCCTCGAACGCGTCGCGCGCGCCCTCGGCGCCGAGCTCCGCATCAGCGTCGAGCTTCCGTGACCCGAGTGGAATCCCGCGAAACTCTGCGGCACCACCGCTTGCGGGGTAGACTCCAGGCGCCATGAGGGCCGTGAGCTGGATGGCATTCGCAGTCTGCATGCTCGTGGCCGTGCCTGCGCTGGCCGCGGGTGCGGGCGATCACGGCGATCCGATCGCGCCTGTGGTCCTGTACCTCGCCCTGATCCTCCTCGCGGCCAAGCTCGGCGGCGACCTGGCAACACGGATCGGACAGCCCGCGGTGCTCGGGGAGCTGGTCTTCGGCGTCCTGATCGGCAACGTCTTCGCCCTCATCGACAATGGCGGCCTCGGGCAGATCAGGGAGAACGTCACGATCGACATGCTCGCCCGGCTGGGCGTCCTGATCCTGCTGTTCGAGACGGGTCTCGAGTCGACCGTCGGCCAGATGCTCAAGGTCGGGCTGTCGTCGTTCCTGGTGGCGACCCTCGGAGTCGTGATGCCCTTCCTGCTCGGCTGGGGGGTCGGGGCGTGGCTCTTGCCCGATCACGGCGTCTACGTCCACATCTTCATCGGCGCGACGCTGACCGCCACGAGCGTGGGGATCACCGCGCGAGTCCTCAAGGACCTCGGGCGGTCACAGACGGCCGAGGCGCGCATCATCCTCGGCGCGGCGGTGATCGACGACGTGATGGGCCTGGTCATCCTGGCCGTCGTCACCGGGGTCATCGGCGCGGCCAACGGCGGCGGGCGATTGTCGTACGCCGACGTGGGCCTCACGCTGGCCAAGGCGGTCGTCTTCCTCGTGGGCTCGCTGTATCTCGGGGTGTACCTTTCGCCGCGGCTCTTCCACGTGGCGTCGAAGCTGAAGGCGCGCGGCGTGCTCCTGGCCGTGGGCCTCGGGTTCTGCTTCCTCCTGTCCTGGTTGGCCAACCTGATCGGGCTGGCACCGATCGTGGGCGCCTTCGCCGCCGGTCTGATCCTCGAGGACGTTCACTATCGCGATTTCGTGGGCAGGGGCGAGCACTCGCTCGAGGAGCTCGTGCAACCAATTTCGTCCTTCCTGGTCCCGGTGTTCTTCGTGCTGATGGGAATGCGGACCGACCTCAGGAGCTTCCTCGAGCCCGGCGTCGCGTTGCTCGCGGTGGCCCTTGTCGTGGCGGCCGTGCTCGGCAAGCAGGTCTGTGGTCTCGGCGTGGTGGGCAAGGGAATCGACCGCCTCTCGGTCGGCGTGGGCATGGTCCCGCGGGGCGAGGTGGGCCTCATCTTCGCGAACATCGGCCTGTCGCTGGTGGTCGCGGGAGAGAAGATCGTGGATCAGTCGGTCTTCTCCGCGGTGGTGGTGATGGTGATCGTGACGACGCTCGTGACTCCGCCGGCCCTCAAGTGGAGCCTGAACCGCCCGAAGAAGGTCAAGACCCCAGCAGCGCCCTCGCGATCGTGACGATCTGGACCTCGTCGGTGCCGCCGCCGATCTGCAGGAGCTTGGCGTCGCGCATCAGCATCTCGACGTGGTACTCGCGCATGTAGCCATTGCCGCCCATGAGCTGGACGGCCTCGAGGGTCACCTCGGTCGTGGCGCGCGCGCAGTACAGCTTGCAGGCGCTCGCCTCCGCCATGCTGAGGCGCCGGCCCGCCGCCTCCACCTCGATCGTCTTGAACAGGAGGTTCTTGATGTTCTCGCGGGCCACGAACATGCGGGCGAGCTTCTCCTGGATGAGCTGGAACTCGCCGATCGTCTTGCCCCACTGCTCGCGGGTCTTCGCGTAGGCGATACAGTCATCCAGGCACCGCTCCACGATCCCGAGGCACATCGGGATCATCGAAGTCCGCTCGCCGTGGAAGACGTCCTTCGCGCCGTCCCGCGAGGGCTTGTCCTCGATGCCGCCGAGGAGGCGATCGCGGCCGACCCTGACGTCGGCCAGGAAGATCTCGCCGGTCGGTGAGGCGTGCATGCCCATCTTGTCCATCGGCTTCGAGGTCTCGAGGCCGGGCATGCCCCGGTCGAGGATGAAGGCGTGCACGGGGCGGGAATCCGTGTCCGGCCGGACGAGCCTGGCGTAGACGAGGAGCGTGTCGGCGAACGGCGCGTTCGTGATGAACGTCTTCGAGCCGTTCAGGAGGTAGCCGTCACCCTCGGGCCGCGCCGTCGTCTTCATGCTGCCGAACGCATCCGATCCCGCGCCCGGCTCGGTCATGCCCCAGGCCCCGATCTTCTCCATCGTGAGGACCGGCAGCGCGAATCGCTGCACCTGCTCCGGGGTCCCCTTGGCCGCTATCGCCTTGCCGCAGAGCCCGAGCGACGCTCCGAAGGCGAGGGTGAAGCCCGGACAGACGCGCGCGAGCTCCATCGCGAGGATCGAGCTCAGCGCCGCCTGGTCGGGGTTGCCACCCTTCCTCTCGCCGTCGCCCTCGGTCCGGGGCTTGGAGAATTGCCCGCGGGCCATCTCGATGATGCCGAAGTCGCGGCCCAGCTTGCGCATGAGCTCGTAGGGGAGGACCTCGCCCTTCTCCATGGCGCGGACCTTGGGCCCGAGCTCCTTCTCGGCCCACTGCCGGACCATCTTCTGGACCATCCGATGCTCTTCGCTGAACTCGAACATGGCGCTTCCTCCAACCGGCTGGACTCTAGACCGGCACCACGCCGTGCTTGCGGTACGGACGCTCGATCTTCTTCTTCGACGCGAGCTCGAGGCCCCACACGATTGCCCTCCGGGTCTCCCGCGGATCGATGACGTCGTCGACGAGCCCCCAGCCCGCGACCTTCGAGATGTCGATGTTCTTCTGGATCGCGTCCACGATCTGGGCCTTGACCTCGGGGGGCGGCTCGACTCCGCGGAAGAGCTTCTTGCCCGCGATCCCGACCATTCCCTCGGCGCCCATGACGCTGATCTCGCCCGTCGGCCAGGCGAGGATCAGGTCGGGCTCGTACGCCCTGCCGCACATGACGAAGTACCCGGCGCCGTACGCCTTGCGGACGACCACGGTGATCTTCGGCACCGTCGCCGCGCTCATCACGTGGAGCATCTTGGCGCCGTGACGGATGACCCCGCTCCGTTCCACCTTGCTGCCGACCATGAAGCCCGGCACGTCCTGGAAGAAGACGAGGGGGACGTTGAAGGCATCGCAGATCTGGATGAAGTGGGCCGCCTTGTCCGCAGCATCGGAGTCGAGGATGCCGCCGAGGTGCATGGGCTGGTTCGCGACGATCCCGACGGGACGGCCGCCGAAGCGAGCGAGGCAGGTGATGATGGTGCGGGCGAAGCGGGGCTTGATGTCGAACAGCTCGCCGTGGTCGACGACCGCACGGAGGAGCTTGTACATGTCGTACGCGCGCCTGGTGCTCTCGGGCAGGATGTCGAGGAGCGCCTCGTCGGCGCGGTCGATCGGATCGGAGCACTCGATCGCGGGCGGCAGGTCGTCGCAGCTCGACGGGAAGTACGACAGGTAGCGCTTGATCGCCGCGATGCAGGACTTGTCGTCCTCGAGCTCGACGTCACCCACGCCGGAGACCTCGCAATGGATCTTCGAGCCGCCCAGATCCTGCTCGGTGATCTCCTCGCCGGTGACCGCCTTGACGAGCGGAGGACCGCCCAGCGCCATCGACCCGATGTTCTTGACCATGGGCACGAAGTCCGCGAGCCCCGGGATGTATGCAGTGCCGGCGGCGCCGGGCCCCACCATCGCCGCGACCTGCGGTACGACGCCGCTCATGATCACCTGCTCGCGGAAGAGGTGCCCGCGTCCGGCGAAGAGCGAGATGTAGTCCGGGTTGGGCTGCGAGCCCGGGTCGATCCTCGCGCCCGCGGAGTCGATGAACCACACCATGGGCCACCGACCATGGAGCGCCATCTCTCGCATCCGGGTGACCTTGACCTCGCCGGTCTCTCCGATCGAGCCGCCCTTGACCGTGAAGTCGTACGAGGCCGAGCACACCATTCGACCGTCCACCTTGCCGAACGCGCAAACGACCGCATCCGCCGCGGGCTTGTCGTCGTTGCCGACGCCCATCTGGGTGCCATGGATGCCGACCTCGAAGAAGACGCCGTCGTCGAAGAGGAGCGCGAGCCGCTCCCGCGCCGTGAGCTTGCCCCGCGCGTGCTGCTTCTCGACCTTCTCGGGGCCTCCCATCTGCCTTGCCCGGGCGCGCTTCTCCTCGAGCTCCCGGACGAGCTGCCTCATGTCGGTCATGGTCTACCTCCCAGTCCACCGCGGCGGGCGCTTGTCGTCACATCGGGGGAGGCGCTCGCTGCCGCTCGGCCCCCCCCGAACCCCCCCTCGCTCCGCGCGGCGAAGCCGCGCTGCGCTCGCCCTGCCCTGCTGCGTCGGGGCCGCATGCTACCT